>DATCYE010000147.1:0-7587 GCA_036570485.1 Pusillimonas sp.
AGTACCGAACTCAGGCCTTGGCCACCTAGTTTTTAACTGTCCAACTTCTGGGGGTCAGTTCACCTTGGCCGCCCTTTTTTTTTGCTGCCGGGCCGCCCCAAAGCAAAAAGCGCCCCCTTGGGGGGCAGCAAGCCGACGGCGTAGCGTGGGGGCTTTTCTGCTGCCGGGCCGCCCCAAAGCAAAAAGCGCCCCCTTGGGGGGCAGCAAGCCGAAGGCGCAGCGTGGGGGCTTTTTTGCTGTAACGCCGGCTACCGGGATTGTTTCGCCGGTGCAACGCTGAAAGCCATTTATGGCGGGTACTGCCGATGCCCTGACGGAAGTATCATAGAGGTATTGCTTGCGGCGCCTGGTGCTGACCGCGAACGGAGGAGCGAAAATGTTAACCTCCGGTACTTTCAAGTTTAAAGGTTATTTTATGCGGCCTACCCATGGCACCGAGTCGGACCTATCCGACACCGAGCCGGCTGGCGCTCCCTACGCGGGGGTGGCCAATTATCAGCTTGATTACATTGAATCGAGCAAGCTTCCCACCCCATGGGCAACATTTTCCATACATGTTTTCGTCGATCCGGCCACGGCCAAAGAACATGTCATGCTTACGCTGGGCGATGTGGCCGACGGCGCGCCCGTGCTGGCGCGCGTGCATTCCGAATGCCTGACGGGCGACGGCTTGTTCAGCCAGCGTTGCGATTGCGGCGCGCAGTTGCAGACCGCCATGCAGGCGATTGCCGCCGAGGGGCGGGGCGCCTTGCTGTATTTGCGTCAGGAAGGGCGTGGTATTGGGCTGGTTAACAAGATACGCGCCTATAAGTTGCAAGACGAAGGCGCCGACACCGTCGAGGCCAATGAGCAACTGGGTTTTCCCGCCGATATGCGTCGCTACGATCTGTGCAAACCGATGCTGAGCCGCTTTGGCATTGCCTCGTTGAAGCTGATGACCAACAATCCTCGCAAGGTCAGGGCCATGGAAAAGTTGGGCATCGTGGTGGCCGAGCGCATCCCTTTGCAGGTCAACCGCAATCCCTTCAACGAAAACTACCTAAGCACCAAGGCCGCCAAGCTGGGCCATTGGCTCAAAGAGCGCATCTAGCCAGCTTGGGCGAAGTAAGTGGATTGCTGAATCAGACTTCGGCCATGAAGCGCATCTTGAAGCGTCGGCCCTTGACGTTGCCGGTGCTCAGCTTGGTAAAAGCCTGTTTTGCGATGCTGCGTTCCAGCGCCACAAAACTGACGAACTCCAGAATGTTGATCTTGCCGATCTGACTGCCGGCGAAGCCGGCGTCTTTGGTCAGGGCGCCCAGGATGTCGCCAGGGCGCAGCTTGTCTTTTTTTCCGCCGTGTATGCAAAGAGTAACCATGGGCGCGCGCAAGCGGCCTCCGGGCGCGGGCTTAAGCGACTTGGGGTTGGCCCACACAATAGGCTGGCCCTGGTACTGTTCGATTTGATTGGCCCAGCGCATTTCATGCGGTGCGCACAAACTTAGCGCCAGCCCTTTGGCTTCGCCGCGGCCGCTACGTCCGATGCGATGGATATGCACCTCGGGGTCGGGTGTAATCTCTACATTGATCACGGCATCCAGCGCGTCGATGTCCAGACCGCGAGCCGCCACATCCGTGGCAACCAGCACAGAGCAGCTTCGATTGGCAAACTGAATCAATACATCTTCGCGGTCGCGTTGCTCCAGATCGCCGTGCAGCGCCAAAGCACTGAAGCCGCGTGCTTCAAGGTACTCCGATAACTCACGGCATTGCGCCTTGGTATTGCAGAAGGCCAGGGTCGATTCGGGGCGGAAGTGTTCCAGCAATTGAGCCACTAGCGCATGGCGGCGATCGGTGTCGATTTCATAGAAGCGCTGCTCGATTTGGCTGGCGTCGTGCACCGACTCCGTCTTGATTTCGACCGGCTTGTTCAGGAAGCGGGCGCTGGCTTTGCGGATGTCCTCGGCATAGGTGGCCGAGAACAACAAGGTTTGCCGCTGCTTCGGACAGGCCTTGACGATTTTGGTCACGTCATCGTAGAAACCCATGTCCAGCATGCGGTCGGCCTCGTCCAGCACCAGCATGCGGACAGCGGTCAGATCGACGGTTTTGCGTTCGATATGATCCATCAGCCTGCCGGGAGTACCCACCGCGATGTGAGCGCCAAATTTCAGCGACTCCGTTTGCGGTCGTATGGGCGTGCCGCCGCACAATGTGACGATTTTGATATTGCCCAGCGCCCGGGCAAGCCGGCGCAGTTCGTTGGCCACCTGCTCGGCCAGCTCACGCGTTGGACACAGCACCAGTGCCTGAATGGCAAAAAGAGCTGGATCCAGATGGTGGACGATGCCCAGGCCGAAAGCGGCGGTTTTACCGCTGCCGGTTTTGGCTTGCGCAATCAGGTCGTGGCCTGCCAGGGCTTGCGGCAAGGCCTGTGCCTGAATAGGCGTCATGGCCTGGTAGCCCAGGGTATCAAGATTGTCGAGGACGGCGCGCGTGAGCGGCAGCGTGGAGAACGGAAGAGGGGTCACAGTAGGGCCTGGCGTAACGGATATTCGGCCCCGCGCCAGGATGGGCACGGGGTCGAATCGCAGGCCCGATTGTAGCGCCTGTCAGGCGGCGACTTCTGCCGTATCGGGGTTGAATGACCGGGTGGCCAGTGTCTTGATGCTTTCTTGCGCAGTCTGGAAAGCTTGCGCGCGGCTGTCGGCGCCAAGATCGGTACCTTCTGCACGGACAATCCGTATATCGGTGATGCCGAAAAAGCCGAATATGGTTTTCAAATACGTTTCCTGGTGCTCCATCGCGCGGCCGGCGTCGCTGTTGGAATACACGCCGCCACGGCTTAGTGCAGCAATGACGGTTTTTCCGCCGGCCAGACCGACCGGGCCCTTTTCGGTGTACTTGAATGTGCGTCCCGCTTGAGCCAGACGATCAATCCAGGCCTTGAGCTGGGTAGGAATCGAAAAGTTGTACAAAGGCGCGCCGACCACAATGACGTCGGCTGCCATGAACTGCGAAACCAGTGCTTCCGACAAGGCGTTTTCGCTGCGTTGCGCTTCGGTCAATGTTTCAGTTGAAGGGGGCAGACGAAAACCCATGGCGTCGCGCGAGAAGTGGCTGGGCGTATCCTCGGCCAGATCCAGATATTCGACCTGAGTGTCGGGATTGTCGTTCAGCCATTGGGCTATGGTGTCTTTGGTCAGCTTGCGCGAAACGGAATTCGCGCCATTGATACTGGAATCGACGTGCAGCAATTTCATGATTTCTCCGGGTCTTTGACAGTTGGTGTGTATGGGAGAGATTATGCATTGGTGCTTAATTATTGATAAGTAGGTAAAAATGCGATAGATTGTCCTAATTCTGTAGCCAATAGTAAAAAGGTCCAAGTATGCAAGACTTGAACGATATGCTCTATTTTGCGGAAGTCGTTAGTCAGGGCAGCTTTGCGGCCGCCGGACGGGCTTTGGGCTTGCCCAAGTCGCGCTTGTCGCGCCGGGTTGCCCGGCTTGAAGACGAGCTGGGCGTTCGCCTGCTACAGCGCACGACCCGCAAGCTTTCCCTGACCACGGCCGGCGAGCTGTATTACCGGCACTGCGCCGCCCTGCGCGAAGAAGCGGAAGCCGCGGCCGCCGCGGTGGCACAAGTCCAGACCGAGCCGCGCGGCGTCATTCGCGTGGTTTGTCCTGTTACCTTGGTGCAGACCGTAATCGGCCCTATGTTGTCCGACTATCAGGCCCGTCACCCGCTGGTTCAGGTTCATATGCAGGTTAGTAATCGCGTGGTCGATCTGGTCGAAGAAGGCGTAGACGTGGCTTTGCGCGTACGTTCGTCTTTGCTTGACAGCGGTAGCCTGGTGGTCAAGCACTTGGGCGAGTCGTTAGGCCTGCTGGTGGCCAGCCCGGCACAGTTGTTGCGGCAAGGGCCGCCGCAGCAGCCCAGCGATCTGACCTTGCTGGATTCCGTGGCTATGTCGGTTAGCGATGGCCGCGCGTTCTGGAAGCTATTTGGCCCCAACGGGGCGCAGTACACAGTTACGCATAAGCCGCGTTTCGTGGCCGACGATCTGTTGACACTGAAGTTTGCCATCGAGGGCGGTGTGGGCTTGGGTGTGCTGCCTGACTATATGTGCCGCGACGAAATTGCCGCTGGCACGTTGGTGCCGGTATTGCCTGGCTGGGCGCCCCAGCCAGGCATCATCCATGCTGTTTTCGGTTCGCGCCGGGGCTTGGTGCCGGCGGTGCGCTCGTTTCTGGATTTTCTGGGCGAGCGCATGGTGCCCGAGGCATCGGCGGGGCAAGCCTGATTCAGTTCCGTCGGGCCCGCTTATCGGCGGGAACACTTTTCCGTGGGCGGAATAATCCCCCAGTTCAAGTCTATCATCGGACTTTTTTCTGAAGACCAGCGCGTGTTTGCCGTGCCTTGCCAGCGTGCCTGTTTGAACAGCTGCAGCAATTGTTCGGCGGGCTCGCCACGGGTGCGCCGGCTATAGACCAGCAAGACACCGCAATCGAGCGCCGTTGCGGGGTCTAGCCAGGGGGATTCCTGATATCGTCCATCGATGAAAACCTGGGCTTGAGGGCCGCGATGGATGGCGATATTGCCGCCCAGCCACGTGTCTGAGGCAATCAGCACGAGCGGAACCTGGGGCACATGCTGTTGCCAGATCATGTTCAATTGCTGCGAGATGATCGCGCCCGGAAACATGGAGCGCGTGTCGCGGCCCGAATACCAGGCCAGCGGCCCGCGTCCGATGGCGTAGCCCACAGCCATCAAGACATGTACGGCGATCACCACGATGGCGATGCGACGCAGCGTGCTGCGCTCGTCGCCGCTGATTCGCCACAGTGCATAGAAGCCGAAAAGAATGAAAAAGGTAGTGCCCCAAGAGGCCACCAGGCGGGTACCCAGCAAGGCTGAAACCAACACGGTGGAAATGAACGGTGTCAGGCCCACCCACAGAAGGAAGGATCGGTCCCAGGCCGACAGCTCAGCTGCATAGTGTTTTTTACGCTTTAGCTGGCTATCGACGGAGTAGATAGCGCGCGCGGTGGCTTTGCGGTTCCACCAGAACCAGGCCAGCCAGACCACCAGCATGGGGCTAAGCCGAGCCAGTTGATCCAGGGTGAAGTCCAGGATGTCCTTAAAGGCGTCGAGGTAGCCGCTGGTGTCCAGGGAGCTGTCGGCATAGCGCAAAGGCTGGAATGAATGGATGGCCAGCCAATAGACATGGGGCGAGATCACGACAGCGAAGGCGGCCAGCGCGCAGGCCAGTCCTTTTAAATTACGCGTGTCCTTGAAGCTGCCTTGGCGCAACATGAAGCACAGGAATGCCGTGAACTGTATGACTGCGCTGTATTTGGTCATGGTTGCGATGGCGCTTATCGCGCCCAGCCAGAACCAAGTGCTTAAATGCTGGTAGCGTAAGGCGCGGTAGAACAGCCATGTGGCAGCGGCGATGGACCAGAGCTGCGCGGTGTTGTGGTTGTATATGGTTCCGCGTAGCGAGAAATAGATGCAGGTTGATGTGATCAGCATGGCCATCAAGGCCTTGCGCGGTGTGGTGAATTCGCATCCCAGCCGCCAGATGAACCATAGCGCAAGTGCCGAGAACAATTGGCCTGCGAAGAATGTTAACCACACCGGTCGGCCGAATACCTGGGCAAGTATATGCATGAACCAGGATGGCACCGGGGGGTGCTTGTAATAGCCAAGCTCCAGGCTGGAAGCCCAGACCAGTTCTTCCATGCCGTCCAGGTCCGGAGCGCGGTGGCTGACGCCGCACAGCACCGTCCAAAGCGCCACCATGCCCAGTAAAAACAGTAAAACCCGAAGATTCAACCCGGCCCATTCGCGATCGCCTGCGGCGTTCGAGGCCGCTATGCGCGTGTCGATGATCATGACGCCACTACCTTAGTGTTGCTGCACGGTGTGTCCGCGATCCCGCGCGGCATGGTTTTTTTCGGGAAAGTGTCGGGAAGGGACATGAGCAAGGAGTAAACAGGTGCAAGAAACGGCCAAAAGCGCGCTGGCTTGACGTAAATCAAAGACGGGAGGCGCGGGTCAGGGCAAATTGTAAGCGTAGTCGCCATAGAAGCGACAAAAATTTTCAAGGCTGGACGGTTGGTGCATGAGCTTGACTATCCGTTATGCCAGATTGTTAACGCTTTACTCAAAAACCGGGGAAATCCATGAGAATCCTGTTAATACTGTTTGCCTTCGTGTGGTCGTTCGGCGTGGGCGCGCCGTCGTTCGCGGCTGACGCCGTAGACCGTGGCACGGTAACCTATACGCCCGACGTTACCTTTACGCTGCGTACCAACATTGCCGACGGCAAGCTGGTGTTCGTGGGCGATGCGGGCGCTATTTCGGGCAAGATCAATCCCGATCTGCAAGTACCTGAAAATTCAGTCGTACAGATCAATATCATTAACGGCGACGGCGCCATCCACGATATCGCGGTGCCCGAATTCGGCGCCAAGTCCGACACCATCACAGGCAAGGGCGCAGCCACGGCCATTGTGTTTCGTGCCAACAAGAACGGCACCTTCGAGTACCTTTGTACTTTGCCGGGCCACAAGGCGGCCGGCATGTTCGGCAAACTGATCGTAGGTGAGCCGCAGCAGGTTGTTAAAAGCGATGCGCTGGACATTGCGCAGGACCCCACTGCGGTCGGTAAGCCAGTTGGCAAGCGTGGCCCACAAACGCTTACGGTAGACCTTGAAACCACTGAAGTCGTCGGTCAGCTTACCGATGGCAGCACCTATAAATACTGGACCTTCAACAACAAAGTGCCCGGTCCCTTCATTCGCATACGAGTCGGCGATACGGTCAAGGTCAATCTTTCCAACGCCAAAGAAGCATCGCATATCCACTCGGTGGACTTTCACGCGGTAACCGGCCCTGGCGGCGGCGCAGCGGTCACCCAGGTTGCCCCGGGCCAGACCAAGAGCTTCACCTTCAAGGCACTGCAACCCGGCCTGTATGTGTATCACTGCGCAACCCCGATGGTGGCGCAGCACATCACCAATGGCATGTACGGCATGATTCTGGTCGAGCCCGAAGGCGGTCTTTCTAAGGTCGATCGCGAGTTCTACGTCATGCAGGGTGAACTCTATACGGCTCAGAAGCACGGTGCCCAGGGCCTGCAGGAGTTTTCGCTGGAAAAATTGCTGGACGAGAATCCCGAGCATATGATGTTCAACGGCACCATGAACGCCCTGACGGACAAGTACAAGTTGCAAGCCAAAGTGGGCGAAACCGTACGCATATTCTTCGGCGTGGGTGGTCCTAATCTGGCGTCCAGTTTCCACGTTATTGGCGAAATATTCGACAAGGTGTACAAGCACGCTTCCTTGACCAGCCCTCCGCTGACCGATGTGCAGACGACGCTGGTTCCTCCCGGCGGAGCCACCATGGTTGAATTCAAGGTCGATGTTCCGGGCAACTATGTTCTTGTTGACCACGCCTTGTCACGGATGGAGAAGGGCTTGTCGGGTATCTTGCAGGTTACCGGAAAAGAAGATCACACCATCTTCCATTCCACCGAGAAAATAGACTCTTCCTCGGGTCATTAATGGCTGGCCCCGCCGGCCATGCCGGTGGAAA
>DATCYE010000148.1:0-6873 GCA_036570485.1 Pusillimonas sp.
AGCTATTTGCCAATGAGGCGACGTAATCGAACTGTACGGACCCCGCCAGCACTACGATGCGCTTGCCTTGCAGGTCCAGTACCGATGTAATGCCCTCGTCCTGGCGTTGATACATCTGCGACCAACTGTGCAGGGACGGCGTCGCGTGAAAGTCGTAGAGCTGGTTCCGGGTGGCCGAGCGGGCTACGTCGGGCATCAGGTCGATTTGCCCTTCCTGCAAGGCATCCAGGCAAGCCTGCCATTCGCAGGCGACCGGTGTCAGGGTCCATTTCTCGGTGTCGGCGATGGCGACCAGCAATTCGCCCAGAATGCCGCTGGGCTGGCCTTTGTCCAGATGCAGCTTGGGGGCGTTCTCGTAGACACCGACCCGGACCAGACGTTCCTGCGCCTGTGCGTCGAATAGCGTGGCTCCCAGCAGTAGGATTGCCGCCCAACGGAACATCCAATATCTGCGGCGGTGGGATCCGGCTTTGATAGATAACTTGTTCAGAGGCGCCCCTGACTGCAGGATGAAGCAAGACCATGGCTTTGCAACGGGTTGGCGAAACAAATTGACAGCTTGCGTCAATTTCTGTTGCATCGTAAAAGCGCATGCCCAATTCGTCAAGCATGCATATGCGTTATGCACTGCGCAGTGTATTTTCTTTCCTGATGAGCCTACCTCTATGAAAAACCTAGGACAAACCCCCATAAAAACATTTGTTTTACGTTTCCAAATGCCTGTAGCATATGTTTTTTCGGTTTTTGCTTTTTATCCATCAGTCAGTACATGAATCCCGTGGCCACTACCCCGCAAGAGCGCCTTCTGGCGATATTTGCTCAGCTTACGCCCGAGCTGCAGCGGGCGGCGCGCTGGGTAAGCGGCCATCCGGCCGAGGTCGGATTGTGGTCGATGCGGCGCCAAGCCCAGGCTTTATCCGTTTCACCGGCTACCATGCTGCGCTTGGCGCGGGCTGCCGGTTATAACAGCTATGACAGTTTCCGCGCGCCCTTCCAATTGGCATTGGCCAGCGCAGGCGATGGTTTGCGTCAACGCGCCGCTAAACTACAGGCGGTGGGCGGCCAAAAAAGGGGGCTGCGGGCTCACGACGTGCTGGCTGGCCTGCAAAGCCGCGCTGTCCAGTCGGCCTGCTCACTGAATACGCCTGCCCGGTTCGACGAGGCGGTGCAGTCCATGCTTCAGGCAAGGTTGGTGGGTTTTTTGGGATCGCGCTCCAGTTTCGGCACGGCATTTCAGATGCGTTATGCCTATCAACTGGTTCAGCGCAACGGAATATTGCTCGACGCAACGGGTAGCACGCTGGACGAGCAGGCAGAGACGCTGGG
Organism: Pusillimonas sp.; assembly: GCA_036570485.1. Lineage (GTDB taxonomy): Bacteria > Pseudomonadota > Gammaproteobacteria > Burkholderiales > Burkholderiaceae_B. The sequence goes on from DATCYE010000148.1 coordinate 1,327, forward strand.
TAAGGGCGATGCATTGATTGCCATTGGTCAGGCGCCGTATTCGGCGCCAACCGTGCGGGTGGCTCATGCCGCGGCGCGCCGTGGCGCGACGCTTATTGCGCTGACCGACGATGCGCTGTCGCCGTTGGCGTTGAAGGCTGCCCACGTTTTGTTGTTTCAGTCGGAATCCAGCGCGGGGGCGGGTTCGCCCAAGGGGCCGGGCTCGTTCTTCCATACGATGGCGGGGCCTTTGGCGCTTGCCGAGCACCTTGTTGCGCGTTTCGCTGCCAAGGGAGGCCAGGCAGTGCTTAATCGCCTTGATGAGGTCGAGCTGCGTTTGCGCGACGAACTCGCTTACTGGAGGCCGCGCGGTAAAAGTCAATGAAGGCGGGTCATTTCATTTATTAGTAGCATTGCGGCACCAGACATGGTGCCGAGCAGTTTTCATCGCAGGTATTTCCGGCATCGGGGAATATCCGCGCACATACCGGCAAGCAGCCGGAAATATAACAGTGGGGAAACCCCAAGGAGATCGACATGCACAAGTTATTAGCATCCCCTTTCACCAAGCGACTGGCCATGACGGCCAGTGCTGCGGCTATGTTTGCAGCACTGGCGGCGCCTTTGCCGGCCGTTGCACAGCAAAAATTCGTGAGCATCGGTACGGGCGGCGTCACCGGTGTTTACTATGCCGCAGGTGGCGCCATATGCCGTCTGGTCAACAAGGATCGCGCCAAGCATGGCGTGCGCTGCTCGGTAGAATCGACCGGTGGGTCGGTGTTCAACGTAAACACCATCAAGGCAGGTGAGCTGGATCTTGGCGTGGTGCAGTCGGACGTGGGTTTCAACGCCTATAACGGCGCGGGCCAATTCAAGGATGCGGGCGCCTACAAGAAGCTGCGTTCGGTATTCTCCATTCATCCCGAGCCCTTCACCTATGTGGTGCGCAAGGACGGCAACATCAAATCGTTTGACGACCTGAAAGGCAAACGTTTCAACGTCGGCAATCCGGGTTCGGGCACGCGTGCGTCCATGGAGCAGTTCCTGAAGGCCAAGGGCCTGGACCTGAGCTACTTTTCCCTGGCATCTGAACTGCGCCCCGACGAGCATGGCCCGGCCTTGTGCGACGGCAAGATCGATGGATTCATGTATGGCGTAGGCCACCCGTCGGCAAACATCCAGGACCCAACCACTACGTGCGGCGCGCAACTGATGTCGCTTACCGGCCCCGTGGTCGACAAGCTGGTTGCCGACAATCCCTACTATGCCAAGGCGACTATCCCGGCTGGTCTGTATCCCAACAACCCGCAAGAAACCAACACCTATGGCGTGTTGGCTACTTTCGTGACGTCGGCCGACGTGCCTGACGAAACGGTCTATCTGATCGTGAAGGCCGTGTTCGACAATTTCAATGACTTCAAGAAACTGCATCCCGCTTTTGGGCATCTGGTGGCTAAGGACATGGTCAAGAACGGCTTGTCGGCACCCTTGCATCCGGGCGCTGAAAAGTACTTCAAGGAAAAAGGCTTGATGTAAGTCGAGTGGTGCGCTTGTGGCAAGCGCACCGAAGGTAAAGCAGAACCGGGCGGCCACAAGCCGCCCGTATAGGTATGACAGTCCAACCGCCACACCGGCGCGTTGTTTACCTGACGGAAACACAATAGGGAATCAAGCATGGGTACGACATCCCCGCTGTCCGCTGCTGAGCAGCAGGCTAATGCCAATCTGGAACAGCTGGTTGCCGACGTCGATCGTGGCGGCCGCAACGTGGGCGGAATCGCCGGCGCAGTACTTTTTTGCGGTGCCATCGCCTGGTCTTTGTTCCAGTTATGGTATGCCTCGCCGCTGCCGTTCGCACTTAACTTCGGCATTTTGAACGACACCGAGGCGCGCGCGGTGCACCTTGGCATTGCAATGTTCCTGGGCTATCTGGCCTATCCGGCGCGCAAGAGCTCCCCGCGCGACAAGATGCCCTGGTTCGATTGGGTCTTTGCGCTGATTGCTGGTTTCTGCGGAGCGTATCTGTTCTTTTTTTACCGAGAACTGGCGACCCGTCCGGGCATACCCACGCTTATGGACGTAGTGGTGGCTTCCGCAGGCTTGCTGCTGTTGCTGGAGGTCACGCGGCGCGCGCTTGGCGCACCCATGGCCGTACTGGGTATCGTCTTCGTCATGTATGCCTTCCTGGGCCCCTGGCTGCCCGACGCCTTGGCTCATCGCGGCGCGTCCATCGAGCGCTTGATGTCGCACATGTGGCTCACGACCGAGGGCGTGTACGGCGTGGCGCTGGGTGTATCGGTTTCCTATATTTTTATTTTCGTGTTGTTGGGCTCGCTGCTTGATCGCTGCGGGGCCGGCAATTACATGATGCAAGTGTCGTTCGCCCTACTGGGCCACTTGCGCGGCGGCCCGGCCAAGGTGGCCGTGGTGTCGTCGGCCGTGAACGGCATTGTGTCGGCTTCGTCGGTGGCCAATGTGGTTACCGGCGGCATTTTTACTATTCCTTTGATGAAGAAGGCGGGTTACGGCGGAATACGCGCCGGTGCTATCGAGACGGCATCGTCGGTCAATGGGCAGATCATGCCGCCCGTCATGGGCGCGGCTGCCTTCCTGATGATCGAGTATGTGGGCATACCGTATACCGACATCATCAAACATGCCCTGCTGCCGGCCAGCATTTCGTATATTGCCCTGTTCTACATCGTCCACCTGGAAGCCCTGCAACTGGGTATACAGCCCATGATGTCGGCGGGCAAGCCGCGTACCCTGCTGCAAAAGCTGGCAGGTTGGGGCATGGGTATCGCGGGCTCGCTGGTGGTCATGGGCCTGGTTTACTGGATAGGGGTGGGCGTGCAGGCGGTGGCCGGTGCGGCGGCTATCTGGGTGTTGAGCGCCATGTTGGTCGCCCTGTACCTTTGGCTGCTGCGTATTTCAGCATCGCATCCCGATCTGCCTACGGATATTAATATTACCAACCCCACGCGGCCCGAAACCTGGCCGACGGTACGGGCAGGCCTGTATTTCCTTATCCCTATCGGGGTGCTGGTATGGTGCCTGTCGGTAGAGCAGTTGTCGGCGGGCCTGTCGGCGTTCTGGGCCGTGGTGTCCATGGTGATCCAGATGCTTACGCAAAGGCCGCTAATTGCCTGGTTCCGCAAGCAGCAGGTAATGCCTTCAGTACGCGTGGGCGTATCGGAAACCGTGAATGGTTTGCAAGAGGGCGCTCGCAACATGATAGGCATTGCCATCGCCTGCGGCACGGCGGGGCTTATCGTGGGTGCAATCTCACTGACCGGCCTGGGCCTGCGCATGACAGCCTTCGTGGAGCTGATCTCCATGGGCAGCGTGCTGGCCATGTTGTTCTTCACGGCGGCGGTCTGCTTGGTGCTAGGTCTGGGCATGCCGACGACCGCCAACTACATCTTGATGGCGACGCTGATGGCGCCGGTGGTGGTCGAGCTGGGCGCGCAAAGCGGCTTGGTCATTCCCCTGATCGCAGTGCATATGTTCGTCTTCTATTACGGCATCATGGCCGACATTACGCCGCCTGTGGGCTTGGCCACCTTTGCGGCGGCGGCCATTTCAGGTGAAGACCCTATTAAAACGGGCATACAGGGCGTAACCTATGCCATGCGCACCGCCGTGCTGCCGTTTATGTTCATATTCAATCCTTTGCTGCTATTGATCGATGTAGAGGGTTGGGGCGAGCTGTTGCTGGTGGTGGGCGGTGCAACCCTGGCATCACTGACGTTTGCGGCGGCCACCATGAGATGGATGCGGGTCAAGGCCAGCTGGACGGAAGTGGCCTTGCTGTTGTTGGTAACCTTCATGCTGTTCCGGCCTGACTATTTCATGGATCACCTGGCGCCCAAGTACGAAAGCCGCCCACCCGCTGAGCTGCTGAAAATCGCAGCACAGATGCCCGACAAAGGTCGTCTGGTGGCGGTGTTGAAGGGCATGAACCTGGAAGGCGACGAGCTACAGAAAACCGTGGCAGTGCCATTGCCGGCCCTGCCGGAGGGCAGCACCGCCACCGGTGACGCAGCCGGCTTGCAGCGCCTTTCGGCAGCCGGCTTGATGGTCATGGCCATGGGTGATCAGGCGCAGATTTCGGCCGTTCGCTTCGGTAGCCAGGCGCGTCGCGCGGGATGGGAGCAAGGCTGGGACGTGGCCGAAGTAAAAGTACCGAATGCGGCCCGCCCGTCGGAGTTCTGGGTTTATATACCCGCCTTGTTGATTCTGGTGCTGGTGTGGTCCAGGCAAGGGGTCAGGCTGCGTCGCGAGGGCCTGCCTGTCGCTGCGGCGTAAGTGTAAGCGCAGCATAAGAAAGCCGGATGGCCACTCGCCTTCCGGCTTTTTTGCCTTCAGGCTTGCAGTATATTGAGAGTTGCGTCGGGCATTTTTGATACGGTTCGAATCGGGATTATTTTTATGCACAATACCTTTCTAGATCATGTTCAAAGCCAGATCGGGCAGCTACGCGCCGATGGGTTCTACAAGGCCGAGCGTGTATTGGACGGGCCGCAGGCGGCCCAGGTGCACCTGGCGGACGGCGATTATGTGCTGAATTTCTGCGCCAACAACTATCTTGGCCTGGCCAACGACAGGCGGCTTATCGAGGCCGCCAAGCAAGGGCTGGATACATCGGGTTTTGGCCTGGCGTCGGTGCGTTTCATTTGCGGAACGCAAGCTGGCCACAAGCAGCTGGAACATGCGCTGGCGGGCTTCCTGAAAATGGGCGATGCCATTTTGTATTCCAGTTGCTTTGACGCCAATGGCGGCCTGTTCGAAGCGCTGCTGGGCGAAAACGATGCAGTGATCAGCGATGCGCTGAACCACGCCAGCATTATTGACGGGGTCCGCTTGTGCAAGGCCCGGCGCTATCGCTATGCCAATAACGATATGGCCGATCTGCGGGCACAGTTGCAGGCGGCCGATGCCGCTGGCGCACGCTACAAGCTGATTGCCACCGATGGTGTGTTTTCCATGGATGGCATTATTGCCGACTTGAAATCCATTTGCGACCTGGCCGATGAATTCAACGCCATGGTCATGGTGGACGATTCGCACGCCGTGGGTTTTATCGGCGAGAACGGCCGTGGCACACCCGAATATTGCGGTGTCCAAGGGCGGGTCCATATCATTACCGGCACACTGGGCAAGGCCATGGGCGGGGCTTCGGGCGGCTATGTGGCGGCGCACGAGTCCATCGTTGAGTTATTAAGGCAGCGCTCGCGCCCTTATCTATTTTCCAATACCCTGGCGCCCGCCATCGTGTCGGCCTCTTTGAAGGTGCTGGAACTGCTGCAAAGCGACGAAGGCCAGGCGCTGCGCCAGCGCGTGCACGACAACGGCCGATTGTTCCGGCAGGCGATGCAGGAACTGGGCTTCGATCTGGTGCCGGGCGGGCATCCCATCATTCCCGTGATGTTCGGCGATGCGCAACTGGCCGGCAGAATGGCAGAAGAGCTGCTGCACGAAGGCGTCTACGTGATCGGTTTTTCATACCCGGTCGTGCCGATGGGCCGTGCCCGCATCCGCACCCAGATGAGTGCGGCTCATACACCC
>DATCYE010000149.1:0-6361 GCA_036570485.1 Pusillimonas sp.
GCCAGCAACTGGAAGTCCTGGCGAACCAGACCTTTGCCTGGCGCGGAGAAGCCTGGCCTAACGCGCCGATGGAATGGGAAATAGGCCGCCGCGACGCGCAAGACGATGGCGCATCACCCCAAACTGAGCATTGGGCCACGCGCATCAACGTCCACCTACCTGCTTTGGGTCAAGTGCAAGCGCGGCTGACGCTAGCCGGTCAGCAACTGGTCATGCATCTGGTGGCGCCCGATTCGGCCGATCTGCTGGGCCAACACGCCGAGGCGCTGCGCGGGCGTTTTTCGGCTCAGGGCCTGCATCTTGGCCAATTGTCCATTGCCAGTGAAGAAGTGCTTCCCGGCCCCACGCCCATACCCGGCCTGGGCGACGACGCAAGCGAACAGACAAGCTTGAATGTGCCCCAGGATATCAACGGAGACCAGGCATGAAGGCCCGCCCGCATGCGCTTGACGATGGCCGCCCCAGCGCGGTAGCCATCACCTACGATAAAAGCGACAGCGCTCCGCGCGTGGTGGCCAAAGGTTATGGCACCCTGGCCGAAAACATTATCCGCACGGCCAAAGACAACGGTTTGTATGTACACGAATCGCCCGAGCTGGTGGGCCTGCTGATGCAGGTGGACCTGGACACTCATATCCCACCGCAGTTGTATCTGGCGATCGCAGAGCTGCTGGCCTGGCTGTATGCCCTGGAAAGCGGCCCCGACGGCGGAAAACGCGATGAACTGCTAAACGGCCCGCCTGTCCAGGCTCAACAAGCATAGAAAATGCCGCCCGGAGGGCGGCATGACATAAGCGCACGGCAGCAAAAAACAGCCTTTATACCGGCATGCTGGCAATTTCCTGATACGCAGCGACCAAGCGGTTGCGCACCTGAACGGTAGCCTGGAAGGCAATGCCGGCCTTTTGCATGTCTATCATCACGTCGTTAAGCGAAATATCAGGCGCGCCCATCTGGAACGCACGTGCCTGGCTGGCCGAATCGTTTTGTAAGGTCGATACGCGCTCTAGCGAACGAGCCAGCTCGGAGGCAAAGCCGCCGCCGTTGGCCCCCGTGACGCTTTTGGCGGACGCAGAAGGCGTCGACGAGGCGGCCTGCGCCACGGCACGCATCTGCGAGAGCATGCTTTCGATGGCGGAGAGATGTTGTATAGCCATAATGGTAAATAAATCCTGACCTTGAATCCTAATGTCGCGGAATTTTCCGTTTGCCTAATGTACCCAATATAGACGGCCGGCAAGCGACGCATCAAAGGTCAAATCACCCTTCTTTTCGTTTGATACGCGGCGCATGCCCAAAGGCTATAGTCCTATCCGGGGTCGCCGACCACACCGTATCCATAAAAGCTAAATAACACCCAAAACACGTGTTTTTCAACGCTTGCGGGTTTCGCTTTACGCGTAATAATTCAGGCTCTCTTACCTTTGTCTTGCCGCATGTACACCTTGCCAACCCATTGCTTGACGTTCTCGTTACGCCAGAACCACCCCTGCCACCGAGGTCGTCGATGAGCCAATCGGCGCAATTGTTGGCGCGTTTTCCGGCATTGGAGAAAATCAGCGGCTGGCCCAAACCTGCGCTACTTGGCGCGGCATCGGCAGTCATAGCCGTTGTGGTCGTGTTGCTGCTTTGGGCCAACACGCCGACTTACAAGGTCTTGTTTTCGAATCTTGAAGATCGCGACGGCGGCGCCATCGTGACGGCGCTCACGCAAATGAACGTGCCCTACAAGCTGGCGGATACGGGCAATGCCATATTGGTTCCGGCAGACAAAGTGCACGAAGCTCGTCTGCAACTGGCCCAGCAAGGCCTGCCGCGCAGCGGCGAGGCCGGGTTCGAGCTTATGGACCAAACCCGCTTCGGAGCCAGCCAGTTCACCGAACAGATCAATTACCAGCGCGCCCTGGAAGGCGAATTGGTCAGCTCGATTCAGGCGCTGCATGCCGTGCAAAGCGCCCGCGTGCACCTGGCCATTCCGCGCGAGTCTTTGTTTGTGCGTGACCGCCAGCCGCCCACCGCTTCGGTGCTGTTGACGCTTTATCCAGGACGCAGCCTTAGCGACCCGCAAGTGGCGGCTATTACTTGGCTGGTATCGTCCAGCGTTCCGCACCTTACGGCCGACAAGGTGTCCGTGGTCGACCAGAACGGCCGCCTGCTGACGGCCCCCACAGGCGAAGCGGGCGCCGACGGCAGCCGTCGCAACCTGGTCAACGACATCGAACAGCGTACAGTCCAGCGCATCCTGACTTTACTCAATCCCCTGGTCGGTTCGGGCAATGTGCGCGCCCAGGTTAGCGCCGACGTGGATTTCGCGCAGCGCGAGCAAACATCGGAAGTCTATCGTCCCAACCAGAAGCCCGGCGAAGCCGCCGTGCGCAGCGAGCAAACCAGCGCGTCGGTGCAACATAACGTATTGCCGCCCGAAGGTATTCCCGGCGCACTGACCAATCAGCCGCCGCTCAATGCCACGGCGCCCATCGTGACGCCGCCCGCTCCGGGCCAGGATCCCGCAAACCCCAACGCGGCAAATCCCAATGCCGCCAATCAGGCCGGCAACGCCGGGCAGAACGTCGGCACCACGCTGGCGGGCAACAATAATCTGCAGCAAGGCACGGGCAACTCGCGCAACGACGCCACCATCAACTACGAAGTCGACCGCACTATCAGTCACGTCAAGGATCCTCTTGGAAGCTTGCGGCGCCTGTCAGTGGCAGTAGTCGTAAACTATCGTGACAACGAGGGCGAGGCGGAGCCTTTGCCGCAGGCCGAACTTGATAAACTCAATGAACTGGTCAAGCAGGCCATGGGCTATTCGGCCGAACGCGGCGACACGCTCAGCGTTGTCAACAGCCAGTTCAGCCATGACGGCCCGCCGACTCTACCGATATGGGAAAACCCCGTATATCTGGATTACGCGATGCAGCTGATTCAATACCTGTTGATTGCGCTGGTTATCTACATCTTGTGGCGCTCCGTGGTCAAGCCTTTCATGGCCGACTCTGAAAACGCCAAAGAACAGCGCAAAATACTGGCCCAGGAAGAAGAGAAAAACCGCGAAAGCATGGCGGCGGCGGAGCGCCTGGCTTCGGAAATGAACCGCTATGAAGAAAACCTGAACACCGCGCGCACCATGGCTCAAAAAGACCCGCGCGCCGTTGCGATGGTATTGCGATCCTGGATGGAAAAGAAAGATGCCAATCGTTGATTCCGAGATGGATCGCTGCGCGATCCTGGTCATGTCCCTGGGCGAAGACGCTGCTGCGGAAGTGTTCAAATTCCTTTCTGCGCGTGAAGTGCAGCAGATCGGCGGCGCCATGGCCAACCTGAAGCAAATCACCCGCAACGACGTCGACGGGGTACTAGAGGAATTCCGCCAGGAAGCCGATCAGTTCATGGCGGTTACCTTGGGTTCGGACGAATACATACGTTCAGTGCTGACCAAGGCGCTGGGTACCGACCGTGCCGCCGGCCTTATCGAAGATATTCTGGAAGGCGGTGAAGGCGGCAATGGCATCGATGCGCTGAACTGGCTGGACGCGAACAGCGTGGCCGAACTCATCGCCGACGAACACCCGCAAATCATCGCCACCATTCTTGTACACCTTGAACGCGACCGCTCATCGGCCGTGCTGGCCCTGCTGAACGAGCGCTTGCGCAACGACGTCATGCTGCGCATCGCCACCTTTGGCGGCGTACAGCCGGCCGCTCTGCACGAGCTGACCGATGTGCTTAATGGCATGTTGTCCGGCCAGGGCGCCAAGCGCAGCAAGATGGGCGGTGTGCGCACCGCCGCTGAAATCCTGAACTTCATGAGCTCTACGGAAGAAGAGGCCGTAGTAGCCAGCCTGCGCGAACTCGATGCCGATCTGGCACAGCGGATCGTGGACGAGATGTTCGTGTTCGAGAACCTGGCCGACATCGAAGATGCAGCCATCCAGTTGATCTTGAAAGAGGTCGACACCGCCTCGCTGACAGTCGCCATGAAGGGTGCGCCCGAAGAGTTGCGCGAGAAGTTCTTCAAGAACATGTCCAATCGCGCCGCCGAAATGCTGCGCGACGACCTGGAAGCCCAAGGCCCGGTACGCATGTCCAGGGTCGAGGAAGAGCAGAAGAACATTGTGCAGATAGCCCGCAAGCTGGCCGAAGCAGGTCAATTTACCCTGGGCGGCCTGGGGAACGACGAGTATGTCTAGCAAGGGCCCGCTCTCCCAACGCGTATCCGAAACCTGGAAGCGCTGGGAAATGGCATCGTTCGATGCCCCGCCCGTCGCCGCTCCCGTCCAGAAAACGGTCAAGCCGGTGCAGGCTGCGCCGGACCCGGAATTATTAAGAAAAGAAGTCAAACGCCTGCACGATGCGGCGCTGGCCAGCGGGCATGCCGAAGGCTATGCAGGCGGCCATGCACAAGGCCTGGAAGCGGGTACCGACGAAGGCTATAAGGCCGGCCATCAGCAGGGTTACGAAGCCGGCTTTGCCGCCGGCCACGCATCCGGCCAGGAACGCACGCAGCAAGAAATCGCACAGCTGCAAGCACTGGCGCAAGAATGTGCCATATCCATTACTTCAGTCGAGGCCGAGATGGGCCAAGCACTGATTTCGCTGGCCATCAATATTGCCGAGCAGGTTCTGCGCAGCACACTGGAAGCCCATCCCGAAAAGCTTCTGGATATCGTGCATGACATTACCCACATAGACACCGGTAAGGAAACTGCGCTTAAGCTACGCATCAACCCAGCCGACCTGGAACTGGTTCAAAACTACCTTGATGAAGATCCGGGCGCGGGCAAATGGCGCCTGCTGCCGGATGCAGCGATCGAGCGCGGTGGATGCATAGCCGAAACCGCGCTGGGCAGTATTGATGCCACACTGCAAACCCGCTGGCAGCGTGTTACCTCGGCTCTGGGCCGCCAAACGGCACTAAGCAAAGGCGGGAAATGACACAATCCGCCGCCGACCTTCTCCCCACACCAAGCGCGCGCTGGCAAGCTCAGTTGCAGGCGGGGGCAAGACGCGTGGCGGCGACCGAATCATGGCATGTCAGCGGCCGCGTCACCCGAGCCACCGGCCTGGTGCTGGAAGCCACCGGCCTGCGCCTGGCTGTGGGCGCCGCCTGCAAGATAGAAATCGCACCGGGCCAAAATCATTGGGCCGATGCCGAAGTAGTCGGTTTTCATGGCCACACGCTGTATTTGATGCCGCAAAGCGATATCTCGGGCCTGCCACCGGGCGCACGCGTGATTCCGCTTGAGCCTTCCATACAGAACCAGGTGCCGCTGCCCTTGCGCAGCAGCGACGAAATTGGTCCGCCGCCCGTGCTATCCCGCCATCTTCCAGTGGGCGATGCCTTGCTGGGCCGAGTTCTGGACGGGGCCGGCAGGCCGCTGGACGACCTGGGTCCATTGGGCGAAGTCAGCTCCGCCCCACTGGGCGCGCCGGTCATCAATCCGCTCACCCGCGCGCCGATCGATACGGTGCTGGACGTGGGCGTGCGTGCCATCAACGGCCTGCTGACGGTGGGCCGGGGCCAGCGCATGGGCTTGTTTGCCGGTTCCGGCGTTGGCAAAAGCGTGCTGCTGGGCATGATGGCCCGCTATACCAAGGCGGATGTCATTGTGGTGGGGCTGATCGGCGAACGGGGCCGCGAAGTCAAGGAATTCATCGAACACAATCTGGGGCCCGAGGGCCTGAAGCGTTCGGTGGTGGTGGCGGCACCGGCCGACGTATCGCCGCTATTGCGTTTGCAAGGCGCTGTTTATGCCACCAAGTTGGCCGAATATTTCCGGGATCAAGGCAAGCATGTGCTGCTGATCATGGACTCGCTGACGCGCTATGCCATGGCGCAACGCGAAATCGCACTGGCCATCGGTGAGCCTCCCGCCACCAAGGGCTACCCGCCATCCGTATTTGCCAAATTGCCGGCCCTGGTCGAGCGCGCCGGTAACGGCGCACCCATTGGCAACAAGCCGGCCGGCTCCATCACGGCCTTCTATACCGTCCTGACCGAGGGCGACGACCAGCAGGACCCCATTGCCGATTCGGCCCGGGCGATTCTGGACGGCCACGTGGTGCTATCGCGCAGCCTGGCCGAGTCGGGCCATTATCCGGCCATCGACATCGAGGCGTCGATATCGCGCGTCATGGTGTCTGTTGTACCCAAAGAGCAATTCACTCTGGTACACCGGTTCAAAAAAATGCTGTCGCGCTATCAGCGCAACCACGACCTTATCGCGGTGGGTGCCTATACGCCCGGCAACGACCCGAAAATCGACGAAGCCATCGATAAATACCCTTGGCTGGAGGCCTATCTTCAGCAAGGCATCGAAACCCGTATCGACTACCCGTCGGCGGCCGGCGAGCTGGC
>DATCYE010000150.1:0-4673 GCA_036570485.1 Pusillimonas sp.
ACTGGGCCACCGAACTGTACAACCCGTGGCCGGGCGTCATGGATCATGCGCCTGCGTCCAAGAACTACGCGGGCGGCTTCGGCGTGGACCTTATGCTGAAAGATCTGGGCTTGGCGGCGGAATCGGCCTTGAACTCGCGCGCATCGGTGCCTTTGGGTGAGTTGGCCCGCAACCTGTATTCGCTGCACAGCGCCAAAGGCAACGGCGGATTGGATTTTTCCAGCATCCTGAATCTGTACAAGAAGTAATCCGCCGCCTTGGTGGCGCGTCTCAGGTCTGGCTTTCGAGCCCGTAGGGCAGGGCTTGCAGCTGTATTGCGGGCCCGTCGGCTTGTCCCAACCTGAAATCAGCGCTGTCCAGGCCGGCAAGCTGCACTTCCATAAGCACCCGGATACCAGCCTGATCGGCGGCAGCATTCACAATACGGCCGCAGGGGTTATCGGGTTGCCTGGCGTTGAAGGTGTCCAGCGCAGCCAGGGCGCCGGCGTCCAGCCCGGCGGGGGCGGCAATTAACCCGACAGCGGTGCGTCGTTTCACCGTGCCCCGGTAATGGCTGCGCGCAACCACTTCCTGGCCTGGATAACAACCCTTGGTGAAGCTGACGCCATCGATCAGGTCAAGATTCAGGGTTTGCGGAATGAACAGGTCTTGCGTGGCGGCCTGAACCCAAGGCAGGCCGGCCGCGATGTCGTCTGCCTGCCATCGGGCGGTATTACCTGCGGGCAGGGAAGGCGCCGGATCGGATTCATCGGTAATCAGCCACCAGCGCTGCATATCGTTGTCGGCGCGGGGGGCGGATACCCATGTGCCTACCGCGCCATGAACGACCGTCCAGGGCAAAGCCGCTGCCGGAAGATCGGCCGCCAGGCTGGGTGGAAAATCGGTTGCGTCAAGACTGGCATCGACGCCGCCGGCTACGCTCACGCTTACACCCCACACACGGGATTGCGTTACACGCAACTTGGCCTTGGCCCTTAATACGAACATGGTCAGGCGCTTGACCAGCGATTCTGCAATGTCGGCCTTGACTAAAGCCAGTACAGCAGGCGTGTCACCGGATGAGCGACGCCAGATCGCCATGGTACCCAGCAGGCGCCCCTTGGCCGTGCAATAGCCGGCCAAGCGGGCTTGCTGCGGCTGCAAGCCCGCCACGTCGTGAGTAAGTTGCCCATGCAGGAAATCGGCCGCGTCGGCACCCGAAACTTCAATAAGGGCCAGGTCGGGAAGAGATGCGACAAAGCGCTTTGGATCGTTCATAAAGATTACAGCTCGCCACAAGAGACACAGGAAATCACAGCGTTTATGATAGCGGGCTTCCAGGATTCGTGCCGGGATACCCGCGTCACGCCGCTCCGGCTTTCCGCCAGCCGTGTGCAGATGCTGCCTGGGCTAAACTTCAGGTCTAATGAAAAAACTCAAAACCCTCGTCCTGTCTCTGTTCCTGATTACCGCACTGGCTGCACTGGCGCTCAGCGCGGCTGCCTGGTACTGGACAGAGCAGCCAGTAGCACTTTCCGCCGAACGCATCGACTACGTGGTCGAGGCGGGCAGCCGGCCGCGCACCATTGCTCAGTTGATGAACAAATCGGGCATAAGCATCAATGAAGACGCTTTCGTGATCCTGGCCCGGCTTAGCGGCAACGATACGCAATTACAGGCGGGCGCCTACGAGGCCGTGCGCGGCGATACGCCACGCAGCCTGCTCGAACGCATGGCCAACGGCGACATGACCCAGACCCGGCTGACCTTGCTGGAAGGCTGGACATATCAGCGTATACGCCAGGCGCTGCGCGAAGCGCCGCAGGTCAAACAGACACTGGCCGACACCAGCGATGCCGAGCTTCTTAAACGGCTGGGATCCGACGAAAAAAGTCCGGAAGGGCTGTTTTATCCGGACACCTATGTATTCGTTCCGGGCACCAGCGATTTCGATATCTTGCGGCGCGCCTATCTTGCGCAACAACAACTGCTGACCTTGCTATGGCAGGATCGCGACCCGGAATTGCCACTGAAAACCCCCTACGAGGCCCTGATCCTGGCATCCATAGTAGAAAAAGAAACCGGCCACAGCGCCGATCGAAACAAAGTTTCCGGCGTTTTCATCAATCGTCTGCGCATCGGCATGGCTTTGCAAACCGATCCCACCGTCATTTACGGTATGGGCGAGGCGTATCAAGGACGAATACGCAAGAAAGACCTGACCACCGATACCCCCTGGAATACCTATACGCGTCCGGGTTTGCCGCCTACGCCCATAGCCAGCGCCGGGCGTGCCGCCCTGGAAGCGACGCTGCATCCCGAGCCGCATAAATTCCTGTATTTTGTGTCCAGGGGCGACGGCACCAGCGAATTCTCCCCCAACCTCGCCGCCCATAATCGGGCGGTGTCGAAATTTATTCTGGGCCGGCACAATTGACGCGGGAAGGCAAAATAGTGCGTCACCTTTACGCTCCGTGGGTGTTTACGCCGACTCACGGCCCTATTGATATGGAATTTTCGGGATCAATGCAATGAGCAAAGGCTTCATGATTGTTTGCGACGGCAGCAACGGCGCGGGCAAGACGACGGTCATCAAGGCGATCGAACAGCACCTGCAAGGCAGGGGCTTGCAGGCCGTGCTTACACGTGAACCCGGCGGCACCCCCATAGGCGAAAAAATCAGGGAAATCCTGCTGTGCCCCGATACGCCCGAGATGTGCGACCTGGCCGAGCTGATGCTGTTCGGCGCCGCGCGGGCGCAACATGTAAAAGAAAAAATACTACCCGCCGTTCAGTCGGGCAAGGTCGTTATTTCCGATCGATTCGATGCGGCGACCTTAAGTTTTCAGCATTATGCCCGTGGCCTGGACATCGAACTGGTCAATCGACTCAATCAACTGGCGCTGGACGGTTTCAGGCCTGACATGTATATCATTCTTGACCTGGATCCGGCCATAGGACTGCAGCGGGTGCATCAGCGCGGCGAGCAACTGGACCGCATGGAGCTTCAAAAGCTGGAGTTTTTGCAGAAAGCCAGACAGGGTTATCTGGAACAAGCCCGCCTGGATCCCGCCCGCTTCGAAATCCTGGACGCGGCCCGGCCGCTGACAGAAGTGGTGGCGGATGCCTTAAGCATCGTAGACCGGCTGATCGGCAAGCACGACGGCCTGGCACAGCACGGAGCCTTATGAGCGATCTTGCCCAATTTCTGCCCTGGCAGCGCGACTTTGCCGCTAATTGGCTGTCGCAGCGCGAGCGCTTTGCGCACGCCTGGCTGATCCATGGCTTGCCGGGCATAGGCAAACGCCAATTTGCCCTGGCCGCCGCAGGCAGCCTGCTGTGCGAGTCGCCCAACCATGGCCTGGCCTGCGGCCATTGCGCGGCCTGCTTGTGGCTGATCAGCGGCAATCATCCCGACCTGCGCCGCATTCGCCCCGATGCGCTAGCGCTGGAAGAGGGCGCGGCCGGCGCAGGCGCCGACGAGGAAACCGCAGCGGGTAGCGCGCCCGCCAAGAAAGCGCCGTCCAAAGACATACGGGTGGATCAATTGCGCGCGCTCGGCTCCTGGTTCAATACCGCCACGCATCGCGGCGGCTGGCGCGTGGCCGTGCTGTATCCGGCACGCGCCATGAACGCCATCACGGCCAATGCTTTGCTTAAAGTGCTTGAAGAGCCTCCGGCACATACCGTCTTCCTGATGGTGGCCGACGCGCCGGATCGTCTGCTGCCCACCCTGGTATCGCGCTGCCGGCGGCTGCCTTTGCCGGTTCCCGATACGGCACAGAGCCTGGCCTGGCTGAACGAGCAAGGCGTCGAACGCGCCGAGCTATGGCTGGCCGCAGCCGGCGGAGCGCCCTTACTGGCGCAGCAGTTGGCTCTAACAGGCACCAACCCTTGTCCTGAATGGCTGGAAAAGCTGGTTTGCGTATTGGCCGATGCCGGGGCACCGGATATCGGGCCATTGGCGGATCAACTGGAAAAGCAGCCCCCCGAAGCCTGGATCGACGCCTTGCAACGCTTGTTCCTTGACCTGCTGCTTGCCGGCGCGGGCGCGCCGGTGCGATATTTTCCCGCCCTAAGCAAGCCCATACACCAAGTCGCCTTAAAGGCATCGAACGCCAATTTGGCGGAAACCGGCAAATGGCTGACACGGCAGCGCTCGATAGCCGGCCACCCCCTTAATGCCAAGCTGTTCGTGCATAGCGCCCTGCAAAGGGTGGTTCTGGCCTGTAGCCCGGCATCGTAATTGCAAGCGCCGTAAAATCAGTACACTAAAGCCAGCGTTTAAGCGGGCCTTCAAGCCGCAGCCGCATTTTTCCTATAGCTATCATAGACATCATGTACGTAGACTCCCATTGCCACCTTGATTTCCCTGAACTGGCCCAGAATCTTCCCGATATTCTTGGTCGCATGGAGCAAAACCAGGTTAGCCATGCGCTGGTGGTCAGCGTAAACCTGCCCGACTGGCCCCGCCTTATCGAATTGGTCGAGCCGCAGCCCAATCTTTATGCATCGGTCGGCGTGCACCCCGATTACGAAGACACCTCCGAGCCCACTGTAGACGAGCTGGCAAGACTGGCGCAATCGCCCAAGGTGGTTGCCATAGGCGGAACCGGGCTGGATTATTTCCGCCTGGCCGAACCACTGGAATGGCAGCGTGAACGCTTTCGCACCCATATACGGGCCAACCGCAA
>DATCYE010000151.1:0-6059 GCA_036570485.1 Pusillimonas sp.
CGCAAGTCCGTGTTATCTGGGTAAACAGCTGGTTCGATCCGGGTAAAGAGCGCGATGCCGCATTGGCCCTTATCGGCCAGGGCGCCGATGTCGTCACCCACCATACCGACTCGACCGCCACAGTTCAGGCTGCCGAAGAGAAAGGCAAGTATGCCGTGGCCTACCATTCGGATATGAAAAAATTCGGACCGAATGCCCAGCTTGCAGCAGTTACCCACCACTGGGGCAAGTACTTCACCAAGGAAGCACAAGACGTACTGAACGGCACCTGGAAGTCGGACAGCACCTGGGGCGGCATCAAGCAGGGCATGGCCGCCATCGAAGGCTTCGGCCCGGCCGTGCCCGCCGATGTAAAAAAACTGGTTCTGGATAAACAGGCTGAAATCGTCGCCGGAACCCTGGCGCCCTTTGTCGGCCCAATCAAAGACAACGAAGGTAAGGTCCGTCTGGAATCCGGTGTGCTGGACGATGCCGGCCTGAACAAGATGAATTATTACGTTCAGGGTGTAGCTGGTAAATTACCAACGAAATAATTCCGCTGCTAAACCAACCGTGAGCTTTGTCGGCTGCGCTTGCCGTACACATGTACTGTCTGCGCTTTGCCTTCGCGCTCACAATTGATTTAGCAACGGAATGGTCTGCCAAATCAACCGTAAGCTGGGCCGGGTCTTGCTAGACCCGGCCCTTTGCTTTCATCAACGCCCAAAGAAGGGATAGCTGGGGTCGTTATAGCCTAGGGTCGACGCATGGCCGGGGGTTACCAGGCTGTTGACCAGGGCTTCTTCTTCGGCGCTGATTTGTACATCCACGGCCGGGTAGTAGTCTTCCAGCTGCGCCCGCGTGCGCGGACCGGCGATGACCGAGCTGATATGGCGATTGGCCAGCACCCAGGCGGTGGCGAAGTGCGCCAACTTGATGCCGCGTTCTTGGCAGTGCTCTTGCAGGCGTTGCGCAATGAGCAGCGACTCGTCGCGAAACTCCGTTTCCATCATGCGCTTGTCGCCACGCCCCGCGCGGCTATCCTTGGGCGGTGTCTGGCCCGCTTGGTATTTTCCGGTAAGCACGCCGCGCGCGATGGGGCTGTAGGGTACGACACCCAGCCCATAGTGGCCGCAGGCCGGCAGTATCTCGACCTCGGGCCCGCGATTAAGCAGGTTGTAATAAGGTTGGCAAACCACCGGCTGCGGCACATTGGTCTTCTCGCACAGCCGAATGATTTCGGCAATACGCCAACCGCGGAAGTTGGACAGGCCAAAGGCGCGTATCTTGCCTGCGCTGATCAGATCGCCCAGAGTGCGCACCGCCTCGTCCAGGTTCTCTTCGTGGAAATCGCGGTGCAGATAAAGAATATCCAGGTGTTCGGTGTTCAGGCGGCGCAGGCTTTGGTTGACTTCGTGCGTCATCCAGTGGCGCGAGTAGTGCGACTGGTTAGGCGCTTTACCCATGGAGTTGCCCAGCTTGCTGGCAAGCACCCAGTCGTGGCGGTTTGCGCCGATCAGCTTGCCCACCATTTCTTCAGATCCGCCGTTGGTGTAGACGTCGGCGGTGTCGATGAAGTTGATGCCGTGTTCGCGGGCTGAGTCGACCATCCTTTGTGCTTCGGCATAATCGGTCTGGTCGCTGAACATCATGGTACCCAGGCAAATGCTGGAAACGCGCAAATTGCTGGAGCCAAGGCGTCGGTATTGCATGGTTGTCGTCCTTCCTTGTGGTTTGTTTGAGGCGGCTTGAGCCGTTGCCTGCAAAGTTAGCACAAAGAAGCACGGGCAGCGACGGTATGCGTTTTTTCGCCCTTTATCGGCGGCAACCCTTAGGCAATGGCGCCTTTTGTCAGTAGGCGCTGGGTATCTTCTTCGGAATAGCCCAGTGTGGCAAGTAACTCGCCGGTGTGTTGCCCCAGTGCTGGCGGGTTAAGCCTGACGCCCAGACGCTCGCCCGACATGCTAAAAGGCAGCAGGGCTGCCTGCGCGGTCTGGCCTGCACGCTCGCCGTCGGTCAGGCGTATGTCGGCCAGGCCGCCCGTGGCTTGCAGGTGAGGGTCGTTGAACAGCTCCTCGGGCTTGACGATGGGCGCGAAGGGCAAGCCGTTGGTCTCGAAGATGGCCGAGAGCTCGGCAGCGCTGTGGTTGGCCAGCCTGGCACGCAGCTCCGGTAACAAGGTTGATCGTACGCGGACGCGGTCGTTGTTGGTGGCCAATTCGGGCCTGGACAGCATGTCGGTAAAACCCAGCGCGTGGCAGAAGGTGGTCCACTGTGCATCGCTGACGGCGGCCAGGAATATCTGTTCCCCGTCCTTTACCGTAAAAACGTCGTACAAGGCCCAGGCGGAAATTCGGTCGGGCATGGGGGCGGCGGCCACGCCGGTAATGGCGTACTGCAGCATGTGCTGCCCCACCAGAAATATATTGTTCTCGAACAGGGCAGACTGAACTTCCTGTCCCTGGCCGGTGATGCCGCGTTCGATCAGGGCCGCCATGATGCCGATGGCCCCGAACATGCCGCCCATGATGTCATTGACGCTGGTGCCCGCGCGCAACGGATCGCCCGGCCGGCCGGTCATGTAGGCCAGTCCGCCCATCATTTGCACGACTTCATCCAGCGCCGTACGCAGCTCGTAGGGGCCAGGTAGAAAACCCTTCAGGCTGGCATAGATCAGGCCCTGATTGGTGGTGCTCAGTGTCGCGTAGTCCAGGCCGTATTTTTTCATTGTGCCGGGCCGGAAGTTTTCGGCCACCACGTCGGCGGATCCGGCCAGCTTGCGTGCAATTTCCACGCCTTCCGGGGTGTGCAGGTTCAGGCCTATGCTTTTCTTGTTGCGATTGAACATGGGGAAGAAGCCCGCTCCTGCGCCTAACAAGTGGCGGGTACGGTCACCTTCGACGGGTTCTATCTTGATGACTTCCGCGCCCAGGTCGGCCAGCACCAAACCGCAGGTGGGCCCCATGACCATGTGGGTGAACTCAACGACTCGCAGCCCGGTCAGCGGCAGGCGCCGCCCTGAGGGGCGGTCGGCCTGGGTGTTGGTTTCAGCGGGAGGCGATTGATCGAAAGACGGCATGCGTATCCTTGTTAGTGAGTCTGTCTGGCTTAGGCGGTGGCGGCGACGAGGGTTTTCGGCAAGCCCGCCTGCCATAGGGCGCCACGCAGAGTTTCGCCCGAAAGCCATTGTGCAACCCGCGCACGCAGCGCCAACACGGCTTGAATATCGCATCCTGTGTCGATCCCCATGCTTTCAAGCATGAAAAGCAGATCTTCGGTTGTGACGTTGCCGCTGGCGCCTGGCGCGTGTGGGCATCCGCCCAGTCCGGCCAGGCAGGCGTCGAATCGGGTAATGCCGGTTTCCAGGGCCGCCAGGGAGTTTGCCAGGCCCATGCCACGGGTGTCGTGAAAATGCGCGCAGCATAGTTTGTCGCCGACCAGGCGGAATGCTTGGGTAAACAGGCTGTCTACGGCAGCCGGATCAGCATAACCGACTGTGTCGGCCAGGCTGATGCGGTCGGCGCCGGCATCCAGCAGCGCCTGAGCAAGGCGCAGGACTTCGGCCGGTTCTACACGGTCTTGCAAGGTGCAGCCGAAGGCTGTGCCTACACCGCCTTCGATGATGATTTTTGATCCTGCCGCATCGCGTGCCGCCCTGATTCGGGCCACTTCGGCAACCACTTCGTCGGGTGTTTTGCGCAGATTGGCCAGGCTGTGGGCATGGCTGGCCGATAAGGGCACAATCATCGAATACGCACCGGCAGCGATGGCCTGCTCGGCGCCTTTCAGATTAGGCACCAGTACCGACGCGCGCAGCCCCGGCAAGGTGTTGGCAAAGGCGACAAGTTCGGCGGTATCGGCCAACTGCGGCATCAGGCGCGCGGGTACGAAGGAGCCGACTTCGATTTCGAGCTGGCCGGCCGCATGGGCCGCCGCAATCCATTCTTTTTTCTTGTCGGTCGCAAGCGTCTGGGCAATGCTTTGCAGGCCGTCGCGTAAGCCCACTTCACGCACCACTGCGTGTTTGGGCCATGTCTTGCAAGGCGAGGTGGGGGCGGGTGCGTCAAAGGTTGTCATGGCATATACCGGCAAGGAAGTCGAAATGCTATTTTAGGTATTCTGTAAAATATAGAAAGAGCCGTTTTAGAACTTCTTGATTTCCATTTGGGAATATCACGAGTTTCTGGCGTTCCAGCGGTTTACATCCAAGGCTTTTACACAAGAATTTTCATGCGCGATCTAGACCTGATTACCTTGCGGCTGTTTGTCGCTGTATGCGAATTGCGTAGCATCGCCCGCGCGGGCGAGCAGTCCAATATCGTTGGGTCGGCCATCAGCAAACGTCTTTTAGCATTGGAAGAAACGGTAGGGGTGAAGCTGCTGATCAGGCGCCGGCATGGCGTCGTGCCCACCCCTGCCGGGGAAACCCTTTTGGAGCACGCGCGTGCCATGCTGACCAGCGCCGATCGCATACGGCGCGATATGCAGTCGTACGCTTCGGGCGTGAAAGGGCAGGTAAGGGTGCTGGCGACCGCCTCCGCATTGGCCGAGCAACTGGCCGAAGATCTTGCCGTATTTCTGAAAAATCCGGATTATCGCAACATACAGGTCGACATTGAAGAGCGACTGAGCGTGGACGTGGTACGCGGCATCAAGGAAGGCGTGGCGTCGGTGGGCATTTGCTGGGATGTGGCCGACTTCCAGGGCCTGGTCACCCGGCCCTACCGAACAGACCGTCTGGCTATTGTTGCGCATCCCGATCATCCCCTGGCGGGTTTCAAGACTCTGCCGTTTGCCGCGACCCTGGATTACGAGCAGGTCAGCATGTCGTCGGCCAGCGCCGTTCAAGTCATACTCAAGCACCAGGCGACACTGGCCGGCAAGCAACTGGTCGAGCGTGTGTTTGTATCGAATCTGAATGCGGTGCTGCGGGTGGTGCTGGCCAATCTGGCCATCAGTGTCGTACCCGTTGAAATCGTGCAGGCCTATGCCAATGTGCAGGCCCTGCGGGTCATTCCGCTTAGCGATGAATGGGCACAGCGGCGATTCGCCCTGTGCTTTCGTTCGGAAGAGTCGCTGACTCCGGCCGCTCGATTGCTGGTCGATCATTTAAGCGCGATGGCGGCGCAGTCCTGACTCAGGCTGCGCGCGGCAATGCCCATGTGCTAATGGCTTGCGCCACCGGCGAGCCTCCAGCCTCGGGAACCAGCAAGACTTCGCCTGCGGCCATGCGGCCGGTTTTCAGGATGTTGGCGTGGGCCAACACACCGCCCGGCGGCGTCTTGCGCAGGAAGTTGATGCTCAGGCTGGCAGTGACGGCGTCGCGGTTGCCGGTGCCGCCGACGATGGCCGCATACAGGGCCAGATCGGCCAAGCCCATCAGCATGGGGCCGGCAACGATGCCGCCCAGCCGCTGATGCGAACTACGTTCGGGCAGGCGTAATACCGATTTGCCCGCGCCGATTTCCAGAATGTCGATGCCCAATACCGAAGCGAAGGGATGATGGCTTTCCAGCAGCTGTTCAAATTCGGCAATCGTGATTCTGGGCGTGTCGGGATTCATGGCGAAAGCGGTAGTGGGCAATTGTCGACATAGTACACTTCGAGTTGTCCTGGTTCAGCGTGGCCATCAAGCACGGCAAGGCGCGCGGCACGTAGTGTGTTCACACCGTGGTGTGAAACAGATTCAATCATTTGGGATTTAGCCATGAAAAAAATAGCTTTGATCGGTCTTTTGACATTCAGCGGCGCGGCGTTTGGCTTGTCCGCACAGGCTGCGGATAGCCAGGCCCGAACAGGCGACGGAGTAATGCTGCTGGCCCACGCCGGGCATGCGCATGGTCACGACATGGGTACACACGGCCACGCCATGAGCGCGCCGGCTACGGCAAACACCAAGGTATCTTCGACGCTGTCTGTATCGGCCTGCTGGATACGCTCGCTGCCTGCCCCGGCCCCTTCCGCCGGGTACTTTCTGATCAAGAACACCGGCAGCAAGTCGGCCAAACTGCAAAGCGCCTCGTCTGCCACCTACGGCATGGTGATGCTGCACCAGACCACGCATCAAGACGGCATGAGCA
>DATCYE010000152.1:0-15156 GCA_036570485.1 Pusillimonas sp.
TCAATTCCTTGATGCGGCGCTCGGCTTCGCGGGCCTTGTCCAGGTCGGCGCTGGAAATGGTGATGGTGCCGTCGTCGCCGATATCGATCTGCGTGCCGGTTTCTTCGGTCAGCGCACGGATAGTGGCGCCGCCCTTGCCGATAACGTCGCGGATTTTCTCGGGATTGATCTTGACGCTGAGCATGCGCGGTGCGAACTCGGACAGTTCGGTGCGCGAGCCCTCGATGGACTCCTTCATCTTGCCCAGGATATGCAAGCGGCCTTCTTTGGCTTGAGCCAGCGCGACCTGCATGATTTCGCGGGTGATGCCCTGGATCTTGATATCCATTTGCAAAGCGGTGATGCCCTGCACGGTACCGGCTACCTTGAAGTCCATATCGCCCAGGTGATCTTCGTCGCCCAGGATATCGGTAAGAACTGCGAACTTGCCGCCGTCTTTGATCAGGCCCATGGCGACACCCGCCACGTGATCCTTGATCGGTACGCCGGCGTCCATCATGGCCAGCGAACCGCCGCACACCGATGCCATCGAAGAGGAACCGTTGGACTCGGTGATTTCCGACACGATACGGATGGTGTATTGGAAGTCTTGCGCTTCGGGCAAGGATGAAATCAACGAACGCTTGGCCAGACGGCCATGGCCGATTTCACGGCGCTTGGGCGAACCGAAACGACCGGTTTCGCCTGTGGCGAACGGTGGGAAGTTGTAATGCAACATGAAGCGATCACGGTGCTCGCCCATGATGGAATCGATGATCTGTTCGTCTTGCTTGGTACCCAATGTTGCCACGACCAGGGCCTGGGTTTCGCCACGCGTGAACAAGGCGCTACCGTGAGCACGGGGCAGAACGCCCAGGCTGACGCTGATGGGACGCACGGTACGCGTGTCACGGCCGTCGATGCGGGGCTCACCGTTCAGGATCTGGCCGCGCACAATCTTGGCTTCCAGGTCGAACAAGATGTTTTCGACTTCGACGCTGTCGGGGGCGGCATCGCCCTTGGCGGCAGCATGTTCAGCCAGCTTGGTCTTGACTTCGGCATAGACTTCGCGCAGCTTGGTGGTACGAGCTTGCTTTTCGCGAATCTGGTAGGCGGCTTGCAGGTTTTCCTGGGCAGCGAAAGCCACGGCGGTTGTCAGCGCTTCGTTCTTGGCGGCGGGCTTCCAATCCCATTCGGGCTTGCCGGCTTCGGCGACCAGATCGTGAATGGCGTTGATGGCGGCCTGCATTTGCTCGTGGCCGAACATAACGCCGCCCAGCATGATTTCTTCGGACAGGTTCTGAGCTTCGGATTCAACCATCAGCACAGCCGCTTCGGTACCGGCCACGACCAGATCCATTTGCGATGTCTTGAGCTGGCTGGAGGTGGGGTTAAGCACATATTGACCGTCGACGTAGCCGACTCGTGCAGCACCGATGGGGCCGTCGAAAGGAATGCCGGAAATAGCCAGCGCAGCCGAAGCGCCGATCATGGCGGCGATATCGGGGTCGATTTCGGGGTTAACCGAAACAGTGTGCAGAATGACCTGGACTTCGTTGTAGAAGCCTTCGGGAAACAAGGGGCGCAAGGGGCGGTCGATCAGGCGCGAAGTCAGGATTTCTTTTTCGGAAGGACGGCCTTCACGCTTGAAGAAACCACCGGGAATACGGCCGGCCGCGTAGGTTTTTTCTACGTAGTCGACGGTCAAGGGGAAAAAGTCCTGACCGGCCTTGGCGGTCTTGGCACCGACAACGGTCGCCAGGACAACGGTATCGTCAATCGAAACCAGCACGGCACCGGAAGCCTGGCGAGCAATCTCGCCGGTTTCCAGAACCACCGTGTGCTGACCGTACTGAAACGACTTGCTCACTTTATTAAACATTGCGGAATATCCTTACAATAAAAAAAACCGTGTACACCGCGATTCTGGTCGCAGTGTCCACGGTTGCATCATGGGGAGCCAGCCCCGAGTATCACTTACGCAGACCGAGCTTTTCGATGAGCGAACGATACGAATCGGGATTGCGGCCCTTCAGGTAATCTAGCAATTTCCGGCGACGGCTAACCATGCGCAGCAGGCCACGACGCGAGTGGTGGTCTTTCATGTGTGCCTTGAAGTGGCCGGTAAGCTCGTTGATGCGTGCAGTAAGCAACGCAACTTGTACTTCGGGGGAGCCGGTATCGCCTTGCGCACGTTGGAATTGTGCAACGATATCGGATTTTTGGATGTCAGCAACAGACATTATTTAGCCTCTTTAACAAGCGACAGAGCCGAGGTGCCCTGACGTGCAGTGATTAACAAATTACAATCAAGTAAAGCAATTACATTGGCATTTACTTCAGTCTTTTACTTTGGGCCCAACCTATAAGCATGGCTATACAGCACTCGTATCCAGCCCAAAGAAGTCAGCATTATACCGGAAACACCAGAAAATAACCGATGGCGCCCCATCGGCCCCCACTACCGGCTGGCGGCAAGGCCAGCCAGCACACACAGCAGGCCAGCCATGAACATCATCACAGCAACTCGTTACGTAAAACTGATAGGCGCCGGCGCTGGTCTGACCCTTCTGGCGGCCTGCGCAAACATGGCCAACACCCCTCCCGGAACGCCTCTCGCCCAGGTCGAAGCCCAATTTGGGCGGCCTAATTTTTCGTGCCCGGCTGAAAACGGCGGCCAGCGCTTGATCTGGAGCCAACAACCCAATGGGCAATATGCATGGGGTACCAACGTCGATAGTGCCGGCAATACCGACCGGATTCAGCCTGTGCTAACCGACGAACACTTCCAGCTACTGGCCTCGGGGGTTTGGACACCGGAACGGGTCCGCTGCGAGTTCGGCCCACCCGCCGAGATCAGCGCAGTGGGATTGCCGTCGTCCAGGCAGATAGTCTGGAGCTACCGCTACCGGCAGGCAAGTGTATGGAATTCGCTGATGTATGTGTACTTCGGCAAGGACGGCGAAAAGGTAACCCGTTTCCATCCGGGTCCCGACCCCAGGTACGAGCGCGATAGCATGTGGTTTTTTTAGGGCGGGATACACCCGCCCCCCCCCCTGGCCTACTGGTCGGGCTTGTTTGAAGAGGAGCCGTGTTTGTCGGTTTGACCACCCAATTCGGGCGACTGGAAAGTATGCGTGGCGCTGAATGAAGGCTCGGCCGATTCGGTATCGTCGACCAAAGGGGCTTCATGCCTGCGGCGATTCAACTGACGAGCGCGGCGCCAGCGCCACGCCATAATGAACCAGCCCGACAAGCCATACACCACGAATAGGCCGAACAGCACAATGGGCGGATCGCTGGAAACGAACACGAATACGGCAACGACCAGCAACATCACCCAGAACGGCACGCTACGGCCCAAGGCAAATGTTTTCCCACTATAAAACGGCGCATTGGTAACCATGGCAATGCCCGCATAGACGGTAAACACGAAAGCCATCCAGGAAATCGTGTGACTTTCCAGCAGCAGCTTGTTGTCTACCGCCAGCCAAACAAAGCCAGCCACCAGGGCCGCCGCCGCCGGACTGGGCAAGCCCTGGAAGAAGCGCTTGTCGACCACGCCGATATTGGTATTGAAGCGCGCCAAACGCAAGGCGGCGCCCACCACATAAATGAAGGCGGCCAACCAGCCCCAACGGCCCAGCCCTTGCAGCGACCATTCGTACATGACCAGCGCCGGCGCAATACCAAAAGATGCCATGTCGGACAAAGAATCGTATTGTTCACCGAAGGCCGACTGAGTATTAGTCAGGCGGGCCACCCGACCGTCCATGCCGTCGAAGACCATGGCAACAAAAATGGCAATCGCCGCCACGTCAAAGCGCCCGTTCATGGCCTGCACGACCGCATAGAAGCCGGCAAACAGGTTGGCGGTGGTGAATGCGTTGGGCAGCAGGTAGATACTGCGCCGCCTATGAGATTCGTCCGAGAAATTTGGCATGAGGTTTACTCGCTTTTTTCGATCGTAACGCTATCGGGCAATTCGGCCAACACCGTGCTGGTGGCCTGCACCTTGTCTCCGATGGCCACGCGCGGACGCGCGCCCAGGGGAAGATACACATCGACGCGCGACCCGAAGCGGATGAAACCATAGCGCTGCCCCGCGTAAAGCTGCTCGCCCGGTTTTGTGTAGCAAAGAATACGCTTGGCGACCAAGCCGGCCACCTGTACAGCCGTTACCACATGGCCATGCGGCGTATGCACCACCGTTGCATTGCGCTCGTTCTGCAAAGAGGCCTTGTCAAGGGCGGCATTGAAAAACTGGCCGGCAAAATAGTTGACCGACTGCACCGTGCCACTGACCGGCGAGCGGTTCGAATGGACGTTGAAAACATTCATGAAGACGCTGATTTTAAGCGCATCGCGGTCGGCGTAGGCATCACGCACTTCTTCCACCGCAACCACCCTGCCGTCGGCAGGCGACAGAACATTGAGCTCGCCTTCGGGCGCAATACGCGCCGGATCGCGAAAGAACTGCAAGACAAAAACCGATAAAAGCCAGAACGGAATCGATGCAGCGCCCGACCAGAAACTGACAAAAATTGAAACCAGCACGATGCCGGCCAGAAAAGGCCAGCCTTCGCGCGCAATAATGGGATGGGGATAAGGAGGTTTATTCATTGTAAGACGAAGAATAACCGAAAACCCGGCCGAAGCCGGGTTTTCAGTGCAATAAGCGATTGCACATTCTGTGCTGGAAACCTGCAATCACGCAACACACAATTGCAGGGCCAACACTGGAGGATCAGTTCTTGGTTTGATCGACCAACTTGTTGGCGGCGATCCAGGGCATCATGGCGCGCAGCTTGCCGCCAACCTCTTCGATCTGCGACTCGGCATTGATGCGGCGACGCGAAATCAGCGTGGGTGCGCCGGCTGCATTTTCCAGGATGAAGTTCTTGGCGTACTCGCCGGTCTGGATGTCGGTCAGGCACTGGCGCATGGCCTTCTTCGTTTCCTCGGTGACGATGCGCGGGCCGGTGACGTACTCACCGTATTCGGCATTGTTGGAAATCGAGTAGTTCATGTTGGCAATGCCGCCTTCGTAGATCAGGTCGACGATAAGCTTCAGTTCGTGCAGGCACTCGAAGTAAGCCATTTCAGGCGCGTAGCCGGCTTCAACCAGCGTTTCGAAGCCGGCTTTGATGAGCTCAACGGCACCGCCGCACAGCACGGCCTGTTCACCGAACAGGTCGGTTTCGGTTTCTTCGCGGAAATTGGTTTCGATGATGCCGGCACGGCCGCTGCCGATGGCGCAAGCATAGGACAAGGCGATGTCGCGTGCTGCGCCGGACGTGTCCTGATGCACAGCCACCAACGAAGGCACGCCGCCGCCCTGGCTGTAGGTACCGCGTACCGTATGGCCTGGCGCCTTGGGAGCAACCATGATGACGTCGATGTCGGCGCGTGGCTGAACCTGGCCGTAATGGACGTTGAAGCCGTGCGCGAAGGCCAGGGCAGCGCCTGCCTTGATGTTGCCGGCGACCTGATTGCGATAGACTTCGGCAATGTTTTCGTCGGGCAGCAGGATCATGACCAGATCGGCAACCTTGACTGCTTCAGCCACTTCCTGAACCTTCAGGCCGGCGTTTGCCGCCTTGTTCCAGGAGGCGCCGCCTTTGCGCAGGCCGACGACCACATTGACGCCGGATTCGTGCAGGTTGAGCGCGTGCGCGTGGCCTTGCGAGCCGTAACCGATGATGGCAACAGTTTTGCCCTTGATCAGGGACAGGTCACAATCTTTATCGTAAAAAACTTTCATTTAAGGTACTCCAATAACCGTTTGGTATTTTGATTTCTGCCGAATGCTGTCATTCGGATCTATGGTTAAACATTGGCCGGCATACAGCCGCCTGGCCGGTAATAATAAATTAAAGCTTCAGGACACGTTCGCCGCGACCAATGCCGGACACGCCGGTGCGCACGGTTTCCAGGATGGCACTGCGATCAAGTGCGCCAATGAAGGCTTCGATCTTGTCCTGGTCGCCGGTGAGCTCTATGGTGTAGACCTTATCGGTGACATCGATAATGCGTCCCCGAAAGATATCGGCCATGCGCTTCATCTCGTCGCGTTCCTTGCCTACGGCACGAACCTTGATAAGCATGAGCTCGCGTTCGATGTGCGGGCCTTCGGACAGATCCACCACCTTGACCACATCGACCAGGCGGTTCAGATGCTTGGTGATCTGTTCGACCACTTCATCGGACCCGTTGGTTACGATAGTCATGCGCGACAGCGTGCTGTCTTCCGTGGGCGCCACGGTAAGGGTTTCGATGTTGTAGCCGCGGGCCGAGAAAAGACCGACCACGCGCGACAAGGCGCCAGGCTCGTTTTCCAGAAGGATAGAAATTACGTGTTTCATTTTTCTCTCCTTACAGGTCTTCGGAACCGAGCAGCATTTCGGTCAGGCCGCGTTCGGCTTTCACCATCGGCCATACGTTTTCAGTCTGATCGGTAATGAAATCCATGAACACCAGCCTGTCTTTGTATTTGGTGAATGCCTCGCGTATGGCCGGCTCGACATCGGCCGGTTTCTCGATACGCATGCCGACGTGGCCATAGCTTTCGACCAGCTTGACGAAGTCGGGCAAGGCGTCGACATAGGATTCGGAATAGCGCGAACCATAGTCGATCTGTTGCCATTGCCTGACCATGCCAAGGTAGCGGTTGTTCAGGCACAGCACCTTGGGTGTCAGCCGATACTGGCTGCACGTGGAGAGTTCCTGGATATTCATCTGGATGGACGCTTCACCGGTAATAACGGCGATCTGGCTGTCCGGATTGGCCATCTGAACGCCCATGGCGTAAGGCAAACCCACGCCCATGGTTCCCAGGCCGCCGGAATTGATCCAGCGGCGCGGTTCATTGAAGCGGTAGTATTGCGCGGCCCACATCTGGTGTTGGCCGACGTCGGAGGTTACGAAGGCATCGCCACCCGTGACTTCCCACAGCTTCTGAACCACAAACTGCGGCTTGATGATGGTGTCGGAATTTTCATAGACCAGGCACTGCTTACCGCGCCAGGTATTGATTTGCTCCCACCATTTGGCCAGCCCCGCCTTGTTGGGCGGCGTATCGGCCGCCGCCTGGGCATAGACCACGTTCATTTCCTGCAGCACGTCTTTGACGTTGCCCACGATAGGCACGTCGACGCGCACACGCTTGGAAATCGACGAAGGGTCGATGTCGATATGAACAATTTTGCGGGGGTTCTGCGCGAAGTGCTTGGTATTGCCGATGACGCGATCGTCGAAACGCGCGCCCACAGCGATCAAAACATCGCAATGCTGCATCGACATATTGGCTTCGTAGGTGCCGTGCATGCCGGGCATACCCACGAATTTGTCGTCGCTGGCGGGGAAGGCGCCCAGACCCATCAGGGTGTTGGTGCAGGGCGCACCGGTCAGTTCGACCAGTTGACGCAGCTCGGCCGAGGCGTCGGACAACACCACGCCGCCGCCCGAATAAATCATGGGCCGCTCGGCGGAAAGCAGCATCTGTACCGCTTTCTTTATTTGCCCAAGGTGACCCTTGTTGACCGGCGCGTACGAACGCATCTTGACTTCACCCTGCTTGGCTGTGTACTTGCACTTGGCAATGGTGATGTCTTTGGGGATGTCGACCAGCACGGGACCGGGACGGCCTGTTTTGGCGATATAAAAGGCGCGGCGCATGGTTTCGGCCAGGTCTTTGACGTCGCGAACCAGGAAATTGTGCTTCACGCAAGGCCGCGTGATGCCCACTGTATCGCATTCCTGGAAGGCGTCTTCGCCTATGGCGTGACTGGGCACCTGGCCGCTGATGATCACCATGGGGATGGAGTCCATATAGGCGGTGGCAATGCCTGTGACGGCATTGGTCAGGCCCGGCCCGCTGGTGACCAGCGCTACGCCGATCTTGTCGGACGAGCGCGAATAGGCATCGGCTGCATGCACGGCAGCTTGCTCGTGACGCACCAGAATATGCTGAAATTTGTCTTGTTTGTAGATTGCGTCGTAGATATACAGCACTGCGCCGCCGGGATAACCAAACACATGGTCAACACCCTCTTCGGCCAGGCACTGCACGACGATGTCGGCGCCATTGAGTTCCATATTTATTCCTTTCGTAACCAGCACTGGTATTCCGACCGGCCCCTGGGGCCCGAGCTTTAACCGGTTGCAGCAACATGATCTGGCGCTTTATGGCTCACGGAGCCATGCCACCCAGACACCTTGCCGATCCGACCAGCACTCGTCGAAAAACAAGCACGAGCGTTCTTGAGAACGCGGGAGGTAGAAACGGAAGCCTTGGCAACACACGCTTGTGACGCGGCCAACAGCAAAGTATTACAGGCGCAAAAAACCGGGCGGATGGCCCGGGCAACAGTGCCTCTGGCGACCTGTTCGGGATAATTGAACGGATCAACGCAATAATGTAGCGCGTAATGCGGGCGCAGGCAAATCAGGCCAGCAAACGGCTTTCCAGCAGACCGCCGATAAATTCGGCGTACTGCGTGGCGTTGACCTCTTGGTTGCTGTACTTGCGCCGCTTCAGGTACCAGTCTTGCATCATGGCCTTGCACACAGACGCCAGAAGCCGCGCATTGACCTGCTTGAACGCGCCGGTCGCCATACCGTCCTGGATAATGTCGCAAATAATGTTCTCGATTTCCAGCTCGATGGCGATGGCTTCTTTTTTTTGCTTCTCGGGCAGGCTCTTGGTTTCCATGAAGGAAAAATAAAACCAGGGCTGCATCAGCTCGCTAAGGTATACATGCGCTTTTACCGCCGCAAGCAGTTTGTCGCGCGGAGCCGCAACGTCTTGCGTATAGGCCAGCATAGTGCGACGGGTCAGCAGAAAACCATGGCCCTGAATCAGGCCAAGCAGGTCTTCCTTACTGCGTATATAGGCATACAAGCCGCCTATGCTGAAACCCGAATCGGCGCACAGGTCGCGCAGCGACATGGCATGAAACCCCTTGGAACCAGCCAGCCGCAAGGTCGAGTTGATGATACGCACCAGATTTTTAACCGCAACCTGCTCTTTCTTGATACGGATGAGGTCCCGGTTCTGATGGTATAGCTCGCGGCAGATTTCAACTTTCGACAGGCTAAGCTCGATCTTGAAGGATTCAAAATCAGCAATCATCGCAGGCTCCCGCTGTTATTTTGCCGCGCAAGTGTACGGTATTTCCGTCCTTATACAGATAGGTAGCGATGCTGGGTTTCGGTGTCATCGAGCAGGTCCTTGCTGCTGGCCTGGTGAACGATCATGCCTTTTTCCAGAATATAGGCGCGCGCGGCATGCTTCAAGGCAAAGTGCACGCTTTGGTCGGTAAACAGAATAGTCGTCGTCTTGGCCAGTTCATCGATCAAGGCGCCGATCTGTTTGACAATGACGGGCGCCAAACCTTCGTTGGGCTCGTCCAGCAACAACAGCTGCGGCTCGCTCATGAGCGAGCGGGCCACCGCCAGCATTTGTTGCTGTCCGCCCGATAGGGTCGCACCGTCTTGCCCGGCCAGTTCGCCCAGCATGGGGTATTCGTCGAAGATACGTTCCACAGTCCAGTGACGCGCTGCGCCGGGCCGCCGGTACTGCGCAATTTCAAGATTTTCACGCACGCTCAGGCCCGGAAAAATGCGCCGGTCTTCGGGCACCAGCCCCACGCCCTTGCGCGCGATACGATAGGCGGGCTGGCCGGTGACATCTTGCCCCTGAAACACCACGCGCCCCGTGCGCGGGGCCGAAAGCCCGATGATGCTGCGCAGCGTCGTGCTTTTCCCGGCGCCGTTGCGCCCCAACAGGCAAACCGTTTCGCCCTGTTTAAGCGCCAGCGATATGCCTTGCAACGCATGGCTTTCGCCATAATAAGTATGGATATTGTCGACTTCCAGAATCATGATGCCAACTCCTCTTCGGCGTCGCCCAGATAGGCCCGTCTGACCTCGGGATGCTCTTTGACTTCTTGCGGCGTGCCCAATGCCAGACTTTGGCCGCGATGCATGACCAAAATCCGGTCGGCCACATCGAACACCACGCTCATGTCGTGTTCGGTGACAAGAAAGGTGTAATCACCCGTTGCCGCCAGCGACTTGATCAACGCAGTGACGCGATGGGTTTCATCGGGTGTCATGCCGGCGGTCGGCTCGTCCAGCAGAACCAGCTGCGGCCGGGTAGCCAGGACGACGGCAATTTCGACCAGACGCTTGTCGCCATAACTGATGAATCCGGCCCGCGTTGCGGCCAGCTCTGTCAGGGATAGGCGTTCCAGCAAGGCATCGGCCTCGCGCTGGATGGGCGTGTTGCGCGACGCGATATTAATCCACCGCCTGCTATCGCCGTGATAGGCCGTTAGCGCGACTTCCACGTCTTCACGCACGGTCATTTCACTGAAGATGTTATTGATCTGGAAAGAACGGGATATACCCATGCGGCTTATGCGATGCGCAGGCAAGCCGGTAATATTCTGCCCCTGAAACAGAATGCTGCCGTCGGTAGGCTGCATGCGGCCGGACAGCATGTTGTAAAAGGTGGTCTTGCCCGCACCGTTGGGTCCGATGATGGCCAGGGTTTCGCGGGGCATAACCTGCAGCGACACATTGGATACCGCCGCAACGCCGCCGAAGCGCTTAGTCAGATTGCTGATTTGCAAGATGGGTTGTGTCATTTTCGCTCCAGCCACCAATCAAGGAAAGTACCCAGAAGGCCGCGCCGAAAAAACATCACCATAAGCGCGAGAATAATGCCCAGCGCCAGCATCCATGCATGGGTCATGCTGGTAATCCAGGTTTCCAGCAGCACGAACATGGCCGCTCCGAACAAAGGCCCAAGAAAATAACCGGTGCCGCCCAGTATGGACATCAGTACGGGCTCGGCCGACATGGACCAATGCACAAGTTCAGGGCTGGCTATACGCAGGAACGGCGCCATCAATCCGCCCGCCAAACCCGCAAAAGCGCCCGCCAGCGTAAACGCCGCCAAGCGATAGCTGCGCACGTTCAATCCGCAGAACGCGACGCGCTCTGGGTTCTGGCGTATGGCGCGCAGGATCAGGCCGAAAGACGAACGGCAGATCAGGTACAGCAAGGCCATGGCCAGCAAGACAAGGGCCAGCACCACGTGGTAGTAGACACTGGGATCGCCCAGCGTCAGGTCAAAACCCAGACCCAATGAAGTCACGCTGAACCCGGCGATGCCGTCGCTGCCGTTGGTGACCGAGCGCCACTGATGGACCACGGCGAACACCATCATGCCGAAGGCCAACGTAAGCATGGAGAAATACACTTCGTTCAGGCGCACGCTGAAAAACCCTATGACCAGGGCCAGAATAGCGCCGGCGACAATGGCCACCAGCAGGCAGGCCAGTAAAGGCCACTGCATGCCTTGCAGCAACAGGGCCGTGGCATAGGCGCCAACGCCAAAGAAAGCGGCATGGCCAAAACTGAGCATCCCGGTATAGCCGAAAATAAGATTGAAGCTTGCCGCGAATAGGCCCAGGATCAGGATTTCGGTGGCGATGAAGATATAGAAATACGGTGCGATCCAGGGCAAGGCAATAAGCAGCGCCAAAAGAACGACCAGCACAAGCAAAGTAATTGTATTCTTCATAGTGAAGCCCCCTTGCCCATCAAGCCGTGGGGCTTGAGCAGCAGGACCACCGCCATTCCCAGGAAAGGCAGCACCAGATTGACCTCGGGCAGGAATCGGCCGCCCAAACCGTGAATGAGCCCAAGGACGATAGCCCCCAACAAGGCGCCCGGAAAGCTGCCCAGGCCGCCAATGACGACGACAATGAAGCTTTCGATAATAATCTTGTCGCCCATGCCCGGGTCGATGGCGCGCATGGGCGCGGCAACCACGCCGCCCACGGCGGCCAGCCATGCCCCAAAGGCAAAGACGGCGGTAATGACCAGCTTGGTATTAATGCACAACACTTGTGCCATTTCGCGGTCCAGAGCAGCCGCGCGCATGATCTTGCCCGCCCGCGTGCGATTGAACAAAAACCACAGGCCGGACACGAATATCAGGCCTACCGTCACCACGAACAGGCTGTAGGTGGGATAAGTAACGCCGCCGGGCAAGGCAACCGTGCCTTGCAGCATTGCCGGTGGATCGACGACATGTATGCCCGTACCCCACACCAGCCGTATCGATTCATTCAGGATCAGCATCAGCGCGAAGGTCAGCAAAAGACTGTCGGAAATTTCGCGCTGATAGATAAAGCGCAGCATCAACCTGTCGATGAGCACGGCCAGCGCGGCCACGCCCAGCGGCGCCACCAGCAAGGTCAGCCAGAACGGCATGCCCCACAAGATGATGCACGAATAGGCCAGGTAGGCCCCCAGCATATACAGCGCGCCGTGGGCAAAATTGATGACGTTCAGCACGCCAAAGATAATATTCAGTCCGATGGCAATAACGAACAACAGCAAGCCGATATCCAGACTATTGAGCAAAGCCAAGCCAATACTGCTCATGATGCCCCCTTGGTGATTGCGCTGTCCCCGGGCCTGAGCCACAAGGGACAGCACTGCCTTCCCACAAACAATCTAATGAACTACAGCTTGCAGGCAGGATCGACCGGCGGCGTGATCTTGTTGCCGTCGAAGGCTTGCACCTGGGTCAGAGACCGGATCTTGTCCTGCGTGTTCATGGGTCCGGTGCGCCCCCAGGTAGGTCCGATAAGCGCCTGGTTGTCGCCTTTGCGCAAGACCAGCGTGCCGGTCGGAGCGGGGATGCTCAAGCCGGACAAAGCCTGAGCGATGGCCTTGCCGTCGACCTTGCCGGCTTTCTCGATGGCCGCCTTGTAGGCATGCACCGCTACATAGGCTCCTTCGGCGTTATAGCTGGGAGGCGTGCCATAGCTTTTTTGGTAGGCGGCAACAAACTTCTTGTTCAGCTCGTTGTCGTGTGCGCCGTACCAGTAGCGCGTGCCCAGCCATACGCCTTCCGGCATCTGCTCGCCCAGTGCCGACAGCACTTCAGTGGCCGCGCCCACCGTCATCAGCACCTGGAAACCTTGCTTGAAGAAGCCTCGGTTATTTGCCTGACGAACAAAGTTGACCAGGTCGCCGCCCCACAGCGAAATCAGCACGCCATCGGGTTTGTTCTCCATGACGCCGTTGATGAAAGGCGTGAAGTCTTCAGCCCCGAATCGCGGGAAGGCGGTTTCCGTCATCAACTGGGCGTCGGGCATTTGCTCTTTCAGGTATTTGCCGAAGAACTCCCAGGATTGATGTCCGAATGCATAGTCCGGGCCTATGGTGGTCCATTTCTTGGCGCCCGTCTTTGCAGCAATAGCCGCCGCGCCCGACATGTTCTGATGAACATTGACGCTAATGCGATAGGTGTATGAATTGCACAGCTTGCCCGTGACGTCGGGCGTTGCCGCGTGGGTGATGATAAATGGCTTGCCCAGTTCGGGCAGGACAGGCACCAAACCCTGAGCCACGCCGGAGCTATCCAGCCCCATCAGGACATCGGCCTTGTCTTGATAAACCAGCTTGCGGGCCGCCTGTATGGCTACAGCGGCCTTGCCCTGCCCGTCTTCCAATTGCAAGGTCAGCTTGCGCCCAAGCACGCCGCCCGACGCGTTGATTTCGTCCATGGCCAGCGTTATGCCCTGCTCGGCAAACTTGCCATAGGTGGCGGCGCTGCCCGACATGATATAGATGGCGCCTATCTTTATGGGTTCTTCGGCTGCTTGCGCGGGAATCGCGGCAAAGGCCCCGGCCAACGCCAGTGCCATGATCGGTCGTTTTGCTAGAAACTTGAACATGTGAATGTCTCCTGGAATAGTTGTAGTACTACATGCTGCCTCTTCGTTTCTACATCTGCTGCCAATTCGCATAATCGATAGCCATCACCTCCTTTTTGTTCGTTGCCTGCGTCGGCCGTTAACCCTATTTTGCCAACTGGTCCCGCAGTAGGTTCTTTCGAATCTTGCCCGTGGATGTCTTGGGCAATTCGCCGAAGACGACTTTCGTGGGGGCCTTGTAAGACGGCATGCCGTCTTTGCAAAAGGCAATGATTTCTTGCGCATCTATGGCATGCGCCGGGTCTTTCAAGGCCACGAAGGCG
Organism: Pusillimonas sp.; assembly: GCA_036570485.1. Taxonomy (GTDB): domain Bacteria; phylum Pseudomonadota; class Gammaproteobacteria; order Burkholderiales; family Burkholderiaceae_B. The sequence continues at coordinate 14,045 of DATCYE010000152.1, forward strand.
CAAGGCGTTTCGCCCCATTTCTCGTCGGGCATGGCCACCACCGCAGCTTCGAGCACTAATGGATGGCGGTACAGGACCTCTTCGATTTCCTGACTGGAAATGTTTTCGCCGCCCGAAATGATGATATCTTTGGCCCGGTCTTTTATTTCGGCATAGCCGTCTGGGTGCATGACGGCCAGATCGCCCGTACGGAACCAGCCGCCGCTGAAGGCCTCGCGCGTGGCGGCCTCGTTCTTCAGGTAGCCTTTCATGAGCGTATTGCCGCGCATGACCAGCTCACCCAGCGTCTGCCCATCGGCCGGCACCGGCTGACGGTCTTCCAGGCCGGCCACGGCGATCTCGTCGATAGCGAACAGACCAACACCCTGCCTGGCCATTTTCAGGGCCAAAGCATCGGTGGGTAGTTGCGCCCAGTCGTTCTGCCAGACACACAAGGTGGACGGCCCGTAGGTCTCGGTAAGCCCATACAGGTGAGTAATGCTGAAGCCCACTTCCTGCGCGCGCCGTATCACCGGACTGGGCGGCGCCGCGCCGCCCAAGGCAAACTGCACCGTGCTGGAAAGCGCCTGACCGTTATTATGAAAATCGTTCAACAGCATGTTCAGCACAACCGGCGCGCCGCACATATGCGTTACCTTGCAGCGCTCTATGCGCTCCAGCACATGGTCTGCCTGCACCTTGCGCAAGCAGACATGTGTACCGCCCACTGCGGTAATGGCCCAGGTGTACGACCATCCATTGCAATGAAACATGGGCAGCGTCCACAAGTACACCGTATCGGCTGTCATGTTGAAGGCCATGGCATTGCTCATGGCTGCCAGGTAAGCGCCTCGGTGGTGATAGACGACGCCTTTGGGATTGCCGGTTGTACCCGAGGTGTAGTTCAGCGAAATGGCATCCCATTCGTCGTCGACCCGGCGCCAATCGAAATCGGGATCGCCCGCTGCGATCAGGCTTTCGTAGTCGGTGCCGGCAAAACCCTGCGTAGCACCCGCCTGGCGCACGATGGCAACACAAACGGGCGGCGCGGCCATGCCTTGAACAGCCTGGCGCAGCAAGGGTTCGAACTCGGTATCGTAGAACAGCAGGCGCGATTCTCCGTGCTCCAGAAT
>DATCYE010000153.1:0-2430 GCA_036570485.1 Pusillimonas sp.
TCTATTTTTACCAGAGCCGACGTGCGCCGCGCCTGAGTGCGCCGTCCGTTACCCGACGCAAGCCGCAGGATTTTCACAAGGGCTGGTTTGCATTGTTGGGCGTGTTCGCGGGGCTGGCCAGCGGAATATTCGGCGTGGGTGGATCGGTGCTGGCGGTTCCCGTGCTCACGACCGTCTTTCGCTATAGCCAGACGGGGGGCCAGGCGCTGGCCCTGACCATGATCATTCCGGGTCTTTTAGTGGCGCTGTTTACCTACGCGTCGCACGGACAGGTCGATTGGCTGGCCGGTTTGTCCATGGCGCTGGGCAGCGTCTTTCTGGTTCCTTACGGTGTCCGGCTGGCCTATGCCTTGCCAGAGCCCAGGTTGAAGCTCACCTTTGCGTGCATGCTTCTTGTTATCATGGTTTTATTGCTTTTAAAGGCCTGACCCGATGCGTGCCGGCTTGTTGTCCAACTTTTCACTCGGGGTAAACGCCTTGCGGCGCGACTGGCGCTCGGGCGAATTGCGCCTGTTGCTGCTGGCTCTGCTGATCGCCGTCGCCGCAGTAAGCAGCGTCGGTTTTCTATCCGATCGGGTGGGGCGCGCGCTGGAGCGCGATGCGGGGCAGATGCTGGGCGGCGATCTGGCCTTGCAAGCCGACGAACCCATACCGGCGCAGTTTCTTGCGCAGGCGTCCCGGCAGGGCCTGGACACCGCGCAGACCATGCAGTTTCCTTCCATGGTCAGTGGCGGCCGGGCCAGCCAGCTTGTCTCCCTGAAGGCGGTGTCCGACGGCTATCCGCTGCGCGGTGAGCTGCGCCTGTCAGACGCCGTTGCCGGCCGGGCATTTCCCGCCGGCCAATCGCCCGATGCGGGCACGGTATGGGTGGACGCTCAAGTACTTGGCCTGCTGGGCGTGCGCGTGGGCGATGTCATCGACGTGGGCGAGGTCAGCATGAAGATCGCGCATATCATTGCCTACGAGCCTGATCGCGGCATGCAGTTCGTTAATGTCGCACCGCGCGTCATGATGAATCTTTCCGACCTTGACGCCACCGGCCTGCTTGGACCGGGCAGTCGTATCGGCTATTCGCTGCTGTTGGCCGGCCCCGAGGCGGCAGTGCGCGGCTATGAAAGCTGGCTGAAGCAGAATATGCGGCGTGGGCAAAAGCTCAGCACCGTCGAAAGCAATCGGCCGGAAGTTCAGCGCGCCCTGACGCGGGCGCATCAGTTTCTGGTGCTGGTCGCTTTGCTGACAGTGATGATAGCCGCAGTCGCCCTTGCATTGGGCGCGCGGCGCTTCAGCCTGCGCCACCGCGACGGGATCGCGGTGATGCGCTGCCTGGGCGCGAGCAAAGCGCAGTTGGGCCAAATGCTTTGGGTGGAATTTTTACTGTTGGGCATTGTTGCGTCGTTGGCAGGCTCGCTGATTGGCTATGCCGTGCATGAGGGCCTGGTGATTGTCGTGTCGAACTGGCTAGCTACCGGCCTGCCGGCAGCTAGGCCGTTACCTGCCTTGCAAGGCGTGGTCACCGGCCTGTTGCTGTTGTTGGGCTTTGCCTTGCCGCCCCTGGCCGCGTTGCGCCGAGTTGCGCCGGCACGCGTGTTGCGGCGCGACATGCCGACGGCAGCCGCAAAGGGCTGGCCTGCCTATTTACTGGGAGCGGTGGCTTTTTTCCTTCTGATGCTATGGGTTGCCGGCGATCTTCGACTAAGCCTGGTCATGGCAGGAGGCTTTCTGGCCGCCTTGGCGATTTTCTGTCTGCTGGCCTATGCCATGGTGGCTGTCCTGAGCCTGATGCGCCATCGCGTCACAGGACACCCGGCACTGCGTTTTGCGTTGGCCGGAATGGTGCGTCGCCGGGGCCATACCGTTACGCAGCTTTGCGCCCTGTCGGTTGGTCTGATGATCATGCTTTTGCTGGCCATCACGCGCAACGATTTGTTGCAGGGCTGGCAAAGCACCTTGCCGCCCGATGCGCCCAATACCTTTCTGATCAATATTCAGCCCGATCAACGCCAGGCGGTCGCACAGCGCCTCGAGCGATCCGGCCTGGGGTCGGTGCAGCTTTCGCCTATGGTGCGCGGCCGCCTGGTCGCCATCAACGAAAAGCCGGTCAGCGCGGCGAGTTATGAAAACGATCGCGCTCGCCGCATGGTGGACAGGGAGTTCAATCTGTCCTACGCCAGCATGCTGCCCGCCAGCAATGAAATGCTCGAGGGTAGATGGCTGGATCCTGATCGAAACGAGGTTTCGCTTGAAATCGGGCTGGCCCAAACGCTGAATATTCATGTCAACGACAGCCTGACTTTCGATGTGGCGGGCCGCCTTGTGCGGGTGGCCGTCAGCGGCTTGCGCACGGTTGATTGGGATTCCTTCCAGGCCAACTTCTTCGCCATCACAAGTCCTGCCGCTTTGGCCGATGCACCGGCCAGTTTCATTACCTCT
>DATCYE010000154.1:0-3250 GCA_036570485.1 Pusillimonas sp.
AGTATCGGCGGCCGGCGTCATATTCGTACTAAGCCAGCTTGCCGTGGCAATGCTTGAATTTCTTGCCGCTGCCGCAAGGGCAAGGATCGTTACGGCCTACCTTGGGCATTCCCGCAGGCAGCCCCGCCTGATTCGCCGGGGACTGGTCTAGGCCGGGATCCGCACCGCTAAGAGCGGCATCGTAGTCCGAATGGTGGTAGGTGACGTTATCGAGTGCCGGTTCGTTCTCTTCGACTTCGACCTGCTCGCGAGACTGTATCTTGACCGTCATGAGAACGCGCACGACCTCATTGCGGACTCGATCGAGCATGTCGGAGAACAGCTCGAAGGCCTCACGTTTGTATTCCTGCTTGGGATCTTTTTGCGCATAGCCGCGCAAATGTATGCCCTGACGCAGGTGATCAAGCGCGGATAAATGATTGCGCCAGTGCGTATCGATGGACTGCAGCAACATGGAGCGCTCGAACGGCGCCCAACCTTCCTGGCCGACCAGATCCACCTTAGCCTGATGTATTCGGCTGGCCTCTTGCTGGATGCGCTCAAGCAGATCCTCATCGGTAAGATTGGGTTCTTTTTCAAGCATTTCGGCCAGCGGCATGACAAGCTGCCATTCGGCTTCGATGGCCGTTTCCAGACCCGCCACGTCCCATTGGTCTTCGACCGACTCTTCCGGTATGTAGAGCCTGAATTGCTCGGCGATAGCCGCGTTGCGCAAACTGGCAATGGTTTCGGATACATCGACCGACTCCAGCACTTCGTTGCGCTGCGCGTAAAGCACCTTGCGCTGATCGTTGGAGACGTCGTCGTACTCAAGCAATTGCTTGCGGATGTCGAAGTTGCGCCCTTCAACCTTGCGCTGGGCCGACTCGATGGAGCGCGACACCATCTTGGCTTCGATGGGCTCGCCTTCGGGAAGACGCAGGCGCTCCATGATGGCGCGCACGCGATCGCCGGCGAAAATACGCATCAGCGAATCTTCAAGCGACAGATAAAAACGCGATGAACCGGGGTCGCCCTGACGGCCGGCTCGGCCGCGCAACTGGTTGTCGATACGGCGCGACTCGTGACGCTCGGTACCAATGATGCGCAAACCGCCGGCTGCCTTGACTGCCTGGTTGGCAGGCGCCCATTCGGCCTTGATGACGGCTATGCGCTCTTCTTTCTGTTCGGGCGACAAAGAGGCGTCGGCCCGGACCAGGTCGATTTGCTTCTCGACGCTGCCGCCCAGCACGATGTCGGTGCCTCGGCCAGCCATATTGGTGGCAATGGTGATGTGGCCGGGCTTACCCGCCTCGGCCACGATCTCGGCTTCGCGGGCGTGTTGCTTGGCGTTAAGCACTTCGTGCGGCATCTTCGCTTTGGTAAGCATGCCCGACAGCAATTCGGAGTTCTCGATGCTGGTCGTTCCGACCAACACCGGTTGGCCGCGCTCGTGACAATCCTTGATGTCGAGCAGGATGGCGTTGTACTTTTCGGCGTCGGTCTTGAAAACCTGATCGTTCTGATCATCGCGCGCCATGGGGCGATTGGTCGGAATGATGACGGTTTCCAGCGTATATATTTCCTGGAATTCGTAGGCTTCCGTATCGGCCGTACCCGTCATGCCGGCAAGCTTGTCGTACATGCGGAAATAGTTCTGGAAGGTGATGGATGCCAGCGTCTGGTTTTCGTTCTGGATCTTGACGCCTTCTTTGGCCTCGACCGCCTGGTGCAGGCCATCGGACCAGCGCCGACCCACCATCAATCGTCCTGTGAACTCGTCGACAATGACGATTTCGTCGTTCTGGACCACATACTGCTGATCGCGGAAGAACAGGTTGTGTCCCCGCAAGGCGACCATCAGGTGATGCACCAGCGAGATATTGCGAGGATCGTACAGCGACTCGCCTTCAGGCAGAAGGCCGATTTTCACGAGTATCTGCTCGGACTTGATTTGCCCGGCTTCCGACAAATGCACCTGCTGGCCTTTTTCATCGACCCAGAAGTCGCCTTCGGGTTCGGGTTCTTGCGGCTTGGGCTCGGCCGCCATGCGCGTCAGCATGGGCGGCACGGCATTCATCTGTATGTATAGCTCGGTGTTGTCCTCGGCCTGGCCCGAAATAATCAAGGGCGTTCGCGCTTCGTCGATCAGGATGGAATCGACTTCGTCGACGATGGCATAGAAAAGAGGACGCTGACGGCGATCTTCGGCGCGATATTCCATGTTGTCGCGCAGGTAATCGAAGCCGTACTCGTTATTTGTACCGTAGGTGATGTCGGCCTGGTAAGCGGCTTTTTTCTCGTCGTTTTCCTGCTGAGGCACAACCACGCCAACAGTCATACCTAGAAACGAGTACAGACGCCCCATCCATTCAGCGTCGCGGCGTGCCAGGTAATCGTTGACGGTAACGACATGAACGCCCTTGCCCGCCAATGCATTCAGGTAAACCGCCAAGGTCGCCATAAGGGTCTTGCCCTCGCCCGTGCGCATTTCGGCAATTTTGCCGTTATGCAAGGCAATGGCGCCCAGCAATTGCACGTCGAAATGACGCATCCCGAAAACCCGCTTGCTGCCCTCGCGGACCACGGCAAACGCCTCGGGCAGCAGATCGTCCAACGAAGCGCCATCGACGTTGCGCTGACGAAACTCTGTGGTTTTTGCAGCCAGCTCCTGATCGGTCAGGGCCGCCATGCCGGGTTCAAGCGCATTGATTTGCGCCACCTGCTTGCGATACTGCTTAAGGATGCGGTCGTTACGACTACCAATGAGCTTTTTTAGCAGAGAAACCATTCTTTGTCGTCGATGCGAACCTGCCGCGTGTAGCGCAAATTCCCATGCGTGTCTGTTTGGGTTGGCGGATTTTTCCGCAGGAAAACGCTACAGTTTAACGCACCTGCGGCACGACGGCTTCGGCCTGCCCGGAAGCCCCGGCCACAAGCTGCTGCGCGGGTTCCTGCCTGGCTAAAAACAAAGTGGGATCCAGTGGGTGCCCGGCCATGCGCACCTCGAAGTGCAGATGCGGGCCCGTGGATCTGCCGGTCGAGCCCACCCGCGCAAGCAATTGGCCCTTCTCGACCAGATCGCCTACTTTGACATTGATGGACGACGCATGCGCGTAGCGGGTAATCAAGCCGTTGCCGTGACTGACTTCAACCAGCTTGCCGTAGCCCGGCACATAACGTGCCTCGGTCACCACGCCACCGGAAGCCGCATGGATAGGTGTGCCTTTGGGTGCGGCAAAATCCAGACCCTCGTGCATGGAATGACGGC
>DATCYE010000155.1:0-2680 GCA_036570485.1 Pusillimonas sp.
GGCATCGGGCTCGACGTAGTCGACGAAGCGGCCGGAATCGATTTCGGTGCAGGCGCGACAGACGCCGCAGGGCGTAGCCGTGATGCCGGTTTCGCAGTTCAGGGACTTGGCCAGTATGCGCGAGAGCGTGGTCTTGCCCACCCCCCTGGTACCCGTAAACAACCATGCATGGTGCAGTCGCTGCGTGGAAAGTGCATGCGTCAGAGCACGAACCACGTGATCCTGGCCAATAAGGGTGTCAAACGAACGTGGCCGCCATTTACGCGCCAGTACCAGATAAGTCATGCAATGAGCTTGTAAGAGGAAGGGCGAGCCTGACTTCGGCACTGATTCTAAGCGACTGTGGCTGCTTCGTTCCCGACCTGACCAGATTCACCGCCGAACCATGCGAAGGGGCCCGCCACTTGGAAGTTTAACAGGAGTTTGAGCCCCGCGTTTACGGCGCCGACGCAAACTCCACCCAGACGTCGACACGGGGAAAATACAGCGCCCCGCGTGCCGGACGGCCGTCCAGTGCGCTGACGTGGGCGCAATAGCGCTCGATCTGCTCGCGATAGCGTTCACGCATGCGCTGGGCAAAGTCATCGGCCGCTTCGCCCTCGCGCGGTATGCCGGTTTTGTAGTCCACCACCAACCAGTCGCGCTCCTGCGAGATGGCCAGATCAATGACCGAGACACGGCCGCTGACATCAAGCAACGACCATTCCCTATGCGCCTGCGCGACCCGCAACAGCCACTGTCCTTGCCGGCTGGCCAAGGTGGCTGTCAGGGTTTCGCGCAGCACCTGCGCCGCATCGTCCAGCGACGCCTGGGCCAGACCGGCGCGGCTCAGTTGACGGCGAAATACGGGCAGGCACGCATCTACGCGATCCGATGACCAGGCGTCCGCGCCTTCCTTGCCGATGCGCTCGAGCCAGGCGTGAGCCACCGTGCCTATGATGCTTTCGTCACCGGCTTCCGCACGCCACTGCCAGGCCGTACCCTGCCGGGCAAGTGCCGCTTGAGACGCCTGGGCCGGCAGCGACGCCGAAGTCATGCGCAGCAGGAAGCGCTGTCCGGCCGGCCCATCCGGCAGCACGGCGTCCTCGTCCAGCTCGGACGCCTCGGGGGCTTGCGGCGTTTCCATATAGTCCCACAAGCGGCCCAGCAAAGACGCTCCGGCCGGCTTCTTGATTTGCATGCCATCGTCCAGACCGACCTCAGCAATAAGATGCAACTGGCTGCGAGCTCTGGTCAGGGCCACATACAACAAGCGATCCGTTTCATAGGCGGCACGCTTTTTCTCGCGCTCGGCCAAATAGATTGAAACCGGCTCGGACTCTTCGGCGGCCCTGTGCCGGATAGGCCCCAGCAGCAATTGACCTTCGCTGTATTCGAAGCGCATCAGCGGCGGCGTATCGCCTTTCGGACGCCGATGCAGGCCGGCCAGAATAACGGTTTCGAACTCCAGCCCCTTGGACTTGTGTATGGTCATGACCTCGACCGCCCTGCCGCTGCTGTTGGGCGCCGCATAGAGCTTTTCCAACCTGTTTTCCAGCATCTCGGGGTCCAGGCTGCCATAGGGCGCCAGATCTTCGACCAAGCGGAACAGGCTTTCGGCATCGGCTGCATCGCTGGCGCTGCCATAGACGTCGTAGCCCCCCAGCCGACGCCAGCAAGCCTCCAGCCAGGACGCAAACGGTATTGCTCCCGACGCATTGGCATCGTCGAGCAGAATCGCGGCGGCATGGCGCAAGCGCCTGGCTTCGTCTTCGCTTAGTGTCGAATCGACGCCCTGCCTATCCTGCGCCAGCCAGCCGGACAGCACAGCGGGTATGGCGGCATTCAGGTTGTTGCCGAACAAAGCATGCAGGCTGTTCAAGGTAAGGCCGCAAAACGGCGCCCGCAGCACCGACAGCCAGGCCAGCCTGTCCGCCGGGTGCGACAAGGCCCGCGCAAGCTGCACAAGATCCACCACCACTTGCCGCGACTTCAGGGAAACCAGCTCCACCGCGCGGCAAGGAACGCCTTCTTGCGCCAAGCGATGAACAATACCGTCCAGGTGCGTGCGCGCACGCACCAGTATCGCAACCGGATGCTCGCTATCCGGATACTTTTCCAAGGCTTCCTTGGCCAACTGTATGGCAATGGACTCGGCCACTACGGCCGCGTCCACGCCGTCGCCGGCGTCGTCCTTAGCCTTGCGCGACCACACCGGATGAAACTCCACGCCCGGTCCGGCTATGCCGTCGTTGAATGCCACCGACGGCGTGTATCGGATCGCGCCCAGCCCCGGATGATTCTCTTTGGGAAAGACCGGCCCGCAGGTGGCATTTACCCAATCGACCAGCGCTGCCTGCGAACGGAAATTGTCTTTCAGCTCGAGCGCAGTCAGCACAATATCGCCCAGACCATGTTCCTTGACCTTAAGAAAGCACCCCACATCAGCCTTGCGGAAGCGATAGATCGATTGCATGGGATCGCCCACCAGGAATAGCGTTCGGCCATCGCCGCGCATCCAGCCCGAAGTCAGGCGTTCCAGCAACTCTATTTGAGACTGACTGGTGTCCTGAAACTCGTCCACCAGAATATGGCGTATGGCGGCATCCAGCGACAGCAGCAGATCGCTGGGGTCGTCCACCTGCCCCAATGCCTGCACCGCACGGCGCGAGATTTCAGTGAAATCCACCTCGGCCGCTTC
>DATCYE010000156.1:0-5175 GCA_036570485.1 Pusillimonas sp.
CAGCATACCGTTGGTACGCGGCGGCACCATTGGTTTCCAGGTCGACAATGCCATGGCATCCTTGGCCGCTGCATGGGCCCTGGGACTTGAATGGACTGCGATCCAGACCGGTGTTTCGACCTTCGTGAACGATGCCCAGACCGCACCGGGCCGCTTCAATGTGTTTTCGTATCGCGGCGCGACCTTGATTGCCGACTATGGCCATAATCCCGATGCCATCGCGGCGCTGGTCCAGGCAGTGGACGCCATGCCAGCCAGCCGACGCAGCGTGGTTATCAGCGGAGCCGGCGATCGGCGCGACATCGACATACGCCGCCAGACGGAAATACTTGGCGATGCATTCGATGAAGTGATTTTGTATCAGGACATGTGTCAGCGCGGCCGCGAGGATGGCGAAGTGCTGGCTCTGCTGCGTCAGGGTTTGGTCAATGCGCAGCGCGCCAAACAATTGCAGGAGGTTCATGGCGAGTTCCTGGCCATCGATACCGCGCTGGCGGGCTTGCGGGAAGGCGAGCTGTGCTTGATTTTGATCGATCAGGTCGAAGAGGCGCTGGCTCATATAGCGGGGCGAATCGCCGAAGGCTAGCCGGACAATTTGCTTCGCGCTGATGCGGCTTGTCTTTTTGTACTGACAGGCTCAAGGGATTGTTACATTTTGGGCCGCCTTGTCGGTTGTAATGCCGACATCGCGCGCCAATAATGGAGTGGTTGAATTTCCAATCAGGTTTTTCTTGATCAGGAGGTGCTCCATGCCAGCCAAATCACAGGCTCAGCAAAAGGCTGCCGGCGCGGCCTTGGCCGCCAAGCGCGGCGACACTAAAGTGAGCGAACTTAAAGGCGCCTCACGAAGCATGTACGATTCCATGAGCGAAAAAGAGCTCGACGAACTGGCTTCCACCAAGCGCAAGGGTAAGCCGGAACATAACTCCAATTCATAGCTATAGACAGCATGCTCCATTGTGGCGCATGCTTTTTTTTGCCAAAAAAAGGGGATCGCCATGAGTCGTTTACCGGATACGGATTTCGATAGTCTGCTGCCACCGTTGATATTGAACAGGCGCGGGTTCATGGCAAGTACTTTGATCAGTGGGTTTGCGCTTGCCGCTGGCCCGGCCGTAGCGACCGCCATAGCCACGGATGACAAGGGACTGGTGGCAGGGCAGGTTCGGATCCCGGTCCAAGGCGGCGACATTCCGGCCTACCGGGCTGCGCCGGCCGGGAAAGCTGCCGCGCCGGTGGTTCTGGTCGTGCAGGAAATCTTCGGCGTGCACGAATACATCAAGGACGTTTGCCGGCGCCTGGCGAAGGCCGGGTATATGGCGATTGCTCCCGAGCTCTATTCCAGGCAGGGTGATCCAGGTAAATACACCGATGTGGCGCAGCTGATTCGCGAAGTGGTGAACAAGGTTCCCGATCCGCAGGTCATGAGCGATCTGGATGCGACGGTGGCATGGGCCGGCAAGAATGGTGGCGGCACGGATAAGCTGGGCATAACGGGATTTTGCTGGGGCGGGCGCATTGTGTGGCTTTATGCGGCTCATAATCCGGCAGTCGATGCCGGCGTGGCCTGGTATGGCCGGTTGGTGGGCAGTACCGACGATTTGCATCCCAGCCAGCCGGTCGATATCGCCGCCAAGCTGCACGGACCGGTGCTGGGGCTGTATGGCGGCAAGGACGCCGGTATCACGCAAGACTCCATCGATGCGATGAAGGCGGCGCTGGCCAAAGGGCCGGATGCCGCCCGGGCGTCCAAGTTTGTGGTCTACCCCGAGGCACCGCACGCCTTTCACGCGGATTACCGGCCCAGCTACCGGCCCGATGCGGCGCAAGACGGATGGAAACGCGCCCTGGCCTGGTTCGACAAGCATCTGCGCTGACGGGCCCTGCGCCCTGCCCGCCCGCGTTATCATGCACGACAATCTGGATTCGAATCGCAGGCACGGGAATGATAGAAATAAAGCAGGTCAGCAAGTGGTATGGGGCGACGCAGGTGCTGGACGACTGCAGCACCCAGGTTGCGCAGGGCGAAGTCGTCGTCGTCTGCGGCCCTTCGGGTTCAGGCAAGTCCACGCTTATAAAAACCGTCAATGGACTCGAGCCTTTCCAGAAAGGCGAGATCTTTGTCGATGGCGTATCGGTGGGCGCACCTGACACCAATCTGCCGCGCTTGCGTGCGCGCATCGGCATGGTGTTCCAGAGCTTCGAGCTTTTCCCTCATTTATCGGTCACGCAGAACCTGGTGCTGGCGCAGGTCAAGGTGCTGGGCCGCAGCCAGGAAGAGGCTGCCCGCAGAAGCGGTGAACTATTGGATCGCGTTGGGTTGCGGGCGCATCAAGACAAATTTCCCAGCCATTTGTCGGGCGGCCAGCAGCAGCGGGTGGCGATAGCGCGCGCCCTGGCCATGGACCCCATTGCCATGTTGTTCGACGAGCCTACTTCGGCCCTCGATCCGGAAATGGTCAATGAAGTGCTGGACGTCATGGTGGATCTGGCCGGCGATGGCATGACCATGATGGTGGTGACGCACGAAATGGGTTTCGCGCGCAAAGTAGCCGACCGGGTCGTGTTCATGGATATGGGCAAGATCGTGGAGGACACCGACAGCGACGAGTTTTTCGGTAATTTGGAAGCGCGCTCGGAACGTGCCCGACAATTTCTGTCGAAGATATTGCAACACTGAAGCCGCCACGCGGCAATAAGCCCAGCGTTGCTAAGCCGCCTGTGGCAGGCCCAGGATGGCGTCGCTGCGGAACCAGCCGGTAAGGCTCCAGCGCGGCTGGCTGCAAGGCATGACCTCATGCGGGATCAGGTCGCTACGAAACACCACCAGCCTGCCGGGCATGGGCAGCACGCGCTGCACAAGCCGGTTCTCGTCCGGAGAGGAATACAGGCATAGTTCGCCATGGCCTGCCTCGGACCATTCGCGGTTCAGATAGAGCACCAGCGATATCTTGCGATTAAGTTGATCCCTGTGCTGATCCATGTGTTTGCGGTAGCAATGGCCCGCAGGATAGCGCGCGAAATGGAATTCGGCGTTGTTAAGGCCTGTATAGAACAGGCGATTGAGCTCGTGCTGGAATGCGTCGGCCCATTGCAGGAACTCCAGGGCGGCCAATTCGGCCAACTGGGGTTCGATCCAGCAAATGGAGTCGCCTCGAATCTCGGTATGCAGCGCCAGCCTGCGGCCATGCCCTACGCCGGCGGGTTTGAACTGGCCGTGTTCCCAGGCTTGCAGGCATTGGTCGTATAAGCGCTGATGCAGATGTGCATCGATCAGGCCGTCCGAAACGGCCCAACCCTGGTTAGCCAGGTCTTCCAGCAATTGCTCACGCGGGGACATGATGCACCGCTGCTGTATTAGGGTGCAAAGCATTCATTGAAATCAGGCCATTAGCGCAAGATTATGCGCAACAAAAAGAGGAAAGTAATTATAAAACATGCCGAAAATCCATGCACGCCCGACCTGGGCCGCAGCGGTCGGCGCGCCGCCTGGATTATGATCCGATGGTTGAAGGCGAATCGAATCATAAGGAGTACCCATGTTCTTGAAGAATGCCTGGTATGTGGCGGCCAACGATCACGAGATCGGGCGCCACCTGCATGCCACACGGATACTGGGCGAAGATATTGTTTTGTACCGAACATTGGACGGCGGCGTAAGCGCGCTGGAAGATGCCTGTCCGCACCGCAAGCTGCCCTTGTCCATGGGCCGTTTGCTGGACGACACTGTTGAATGCGGCTACCACGGCCTGGTGTTCGACTGTTCGGGCAGTTGTGTGCGGGCTCCGGGCCTGGCTCACGCACCGGCCCGTGCGGTGGTGCGCAGCTACCCCGTGGCCGAACGCTACGGTTTGATCTGGATATGGATGGGCGAACCTCAAGCGGCTGATCCCGCAACTATCATGCAAGTCGAGCATTGGGGCGATCCGGCTTGGGGCGTGAACCGGGGCGACGCCATGACGGTTCGTTGCAACTACCTATACCTGACCGATAACCTGCTTGATCCGTCTCATGTGTCTTGGGTGCATCAGGGCTCGTTCGGCAATGCCGCCATGATAGGCGAACCCCTGAAAACTCAGGTGAACGACGATGGCGTGGTGGTATCGCGCTGGATGCGTAATGTCGAGGTGGCGCCGTTTTATGCCAAGTTCGTGAAATTTGCCGGCCATTGCGACCGCAAGCAGCATTACGAATTGCGTGTGCCCTCGCATGCGCTGATCAAGGCTGTTTTCTCGCCGGCCGGTAGCGGTACCGACACCGGGCCTTTCCATCCCGACATTTTTTTGATGGATTCCTATAACTTTCTTACGCCGGTAGACGAGTCGACGACGCGCTATTATTGGTTCCAGATGCGCAATTTCAGTCCCGACGACGAGGCAGTGTCGCGCCAGTTCGCCGACGACGTACGGCACGCTTTCGGCGAAGATCGCGTAATTTTGGAAGCCGTGCATGCCGGCATGGCAAAGAGCCCGTCCAACATGAACCTGCCGCTGGATGCCGGCCCTTTGCGTTTTCGCCAGAAAATGCAGGCGCTGATCGCTGCGGAACAGGCGACGGACGTAAAATCGTCGTAGGCGCAAGCCTATAAACCGCAAAAACAAAGGCGCAGTAAATGCATAACCATAAAGGTGACAACCGGTGACTACGGGCGAATGGATCGTACTTGGAATTTTCGGCGTGGGCCTGGCCTGCTCGTTTTCGTTGTTCTGGTGGCTTATCCGTACCGTGCGGCGCGATAGCCGGCGCAAAGACGACACGTTGTAAAAGTGTCGCGAAAGCCGGTCAAATAGCCCCTGCCAAGGGCTGGGCACTGAATCTTGGCGCCAGTTGCGTTAATCTAAGGGGTTACTACTTTGCTCTTTACCGGAATTGTTCAGAATTATGGATTCGTATAGCCTTCCCTACACCTTTTCGCAACGCGCGCAGCAACTTACTAGTTCGACCATCCGAGAAATTCTGAAGGTTACCGAACGGCCGGAAATTATTTCGTTTGCCGGCGGCTTGCCTGCACCCAAGGGCTTCCCGGTGGAGGTCATGAAAAACGCTTTTGATCGCGTTTTGGAAACCAACGGTCGCAGCGCGCTGCAATACGGCCCCACCGAAGGCTATGCGCCACTGCGCGCCTGGGTGGCGGAAGACTTGAAACGCGTCGGTGCCGATGTCTCGCCCGACGAA
>DATCYE010000157.1:0-1906 GCA_036570485.1 Pusillimonas sp.
CGCCGGGCGTGGCCACGGGTTCGACGGGCGGTTCGAACAGGTCGTCGAGCATTTTGGGCTCGACGCGTTGCATCAGGTGTTTGAAGGGTGCGATGCGGGTTGGCAACTGGCCTGCGTCCGCCCACTGGTAGGCCTGGGCTGCGCCGAACAGGTCTTGCGCCACTTTCTGGGTCAGCACGGGCAGCACGGGGGTCAGCATGACCGATAGTGCTTTGAAGCCGGCCAAGGCGCGCGAGCAGACGTTTTGCAGCGCCGCTTTCTGTTCTTCGCCGGCGGTGGCGATACCTTTGGCCATGACCCAGGGCTGGTCGGCATCGAAGGCCTGATTGATCTGGTCGGCATGCGCCATGATGCGGCGTATGGCGCGGCCGTATTCGCGCAGCTCGAAGTCGGCACGGACTTCGTCCGCCACCTGGCTCAGTTCATTCTGCAAGGCTTGGGTGTCGCCCACATAGGCCAGTTGGCCATCGAAATGCTTGCTGATGAAGTTGGCGGCGCGGCTGGCGATATTTACATACTTACCGACCAGGTCGCTATTGACGCGAGCAATGAAGTCGTCGGGATTGAAGTCCAGGTCTTCGACGTGGGAGTTGAGCTTGGCGGCAATGTAGTAGCGCATCCACTCGGCATTCATGCCAATTTCAAGATAGCGCAGGGGTGAAATACCGGTACCGCGGCTTTTGGACATTTTTTCGCCGCTGACGGTGATGAAGCCGTGTACATGCAGGCCGTCCGGTGTTTTGCGGCCCGAGAATTTCAGCATGGCGGGCCAGAACAGGGCGTGGAAGTACACGATGTCTTTGCCGATGAAATGGAACTGTTCGACATCGCTGCCGGGCGCCAGCAGTGCGTCGAAATCAAGGCCTTGTTTGTTGCAATAGGCTTTCAGCGAGGCCAGATAACCCACGGGCGCATCCAGCCAGACATAGAAGAATTTGCCGGGCGCATCTGGAATGGGGATGCCGAAATAAGGCTCATCGCGCGAGATATCCCAGTCGGCCAGCTTGGCTTCGCTCTCGGCGCTGCCCGTACCCAGCCATTCGCGGGTTTTGGCCAGCACTTCGGCTTGCAGCCGCTTGTTGCCGCTGGCGTTGCTGCCGGTGGTCCAGGCTTGCAGGAATTCCACACAGCGCGGATCGGACAATTTGAAAAAGAAGTGTTCCGACGACTTCAGCACGGGCGTGGCTTTGGTCAGGGTGGAATAGGGATTGATAAGATCGGTGGGCGCATAGACAGCCCCGCAGGATTCACAGGAATCGCCGTACTGATCTTTGGTGTGGCAGCTAGGACATTCGCCTTTTATGTAGCGATCGGGCAGGAACATGCCCTTTACCGGATCGTAGAACTGTTCGATGGTGCGCGTATCGATGAAACCGGCGGCTTTCAGGCTGCGGTATATATCTTGCGACAAGGCCACGTTTTCGGGCGTATCGGTTGAATGCCAATGATCGAACTTGATATGGAAGCCATTAAGATACTGCGGGCGTTCACTGGCATAGCGTGCGACCAGCGCCTGCGGCGTGATCCCTTCGCTTTCGGCCTTCAGCATGATGGGCGCGCCATGGGCGTCGTCCGCACCGACGAAATGCACCGTATGCCCCGACATTCGCATGGACCTAACCCAGATATCGGCCTGGATATATTCCATGATGTGGCCAATGTGGAAGGAGCCGTTGGCGTAAGGCAGAGCGGTAGTTACAAAAATCGTGCGCGGCATGTCGGAAGACGTCTATGAGGAAAATTGAAAAATCGGGAAGCAAAGGGCAATTTTAGGGCTTTCCCTTGTACTATGCTGGACCCGCAAGCATAGCAGGCCGAGCGGGCGTTGCGCCCACAGCCGTTTTCGCGGGCCGAACAGCGTCGAAGGCCTGCGAAATAGTAATTAATTGTTAAGTTTGGTGGCGAG
>DATCYE010000158.1:0-5188 GCA_036570485.1 Pusillimonas sp.
CGGCAGTCTAATCCGCCATTGTGCAAGGGATAGCGGCGCAAGGGTTTCAGGCGCATCTGTTTGGGCAGATCCAGGTCACTGGAGATGATATTGATATGCCAGCCGCTGTAATTGCGCTTCAGGTTTTGCGACCAGTCGCGCCAGAGCCCTTCGTCATCGCCAGGCAAGCGCTCGCCATACGGAGGGTTGCTGACCAGCCACCCGGTATCGGCCGCAGCTGCAACTTCTCGGGCATCGCCGATTTCGAAACGGATGGAGTCGGGGGTCAACCAGGCGCGCTCCAGGTTGGCTGTGGCAGCTTCGATGGCGCGGGGATCCAGGTCGTAGCCGACGATGGGGCTTTCCAGCTGTGTGGCGATATGCGAGCGCGCTTCGTCCTTGATGTCGCGCCAATGCCGCGCATTGTGATCGCGTAGCCTTTCGAAGCCAAAGGGGCGCCAGATACCCGCGGGTACGCCCAGTGCAATCCAGGCGGCTTCGATCAGTATGGTGCCGCTGCCGCAGAAGGGGTCCATCAAGGCTTGGGACGGATCCCAGCCAGACAGAGCCAGCAGGCCCGCAGCCAGGTTTTCGCGTAGCGGCGCTTCGCCTTTTTCTAGTCGCCAGCCGCGCTTGAACAGCGATTCGCCGGAAGTGTCCAGGTATAGGGTCGCGCTGTCTTCGTCCAGGAACAGATGGACCCGTGCGTCGGGCCTGACCGTATCGATGCTGGGACGCTCGCCTTCGAGATCGCGCAGGCGGTCGCATATGCCGTCCTTGGCGCGCAGATTGCAGTATTGCAGGCTTTGCATGGGGCTGCGTATGGCCGAGGTATCGACTCTTAGAGTTTGCTCGGCGCCGAACCAGCGCTCCCACGGTGTGTCTTGCGCAAGCTCTAGTATGTCATCTTCGTGGCGGACAGGGCCATGAGCGACCTGAACCAGTATCCGTGTGGCCAGGCGGGAATACAGATTGGCACGCAGCACGCCCGTCCAGTCGGCATGAAAGCGGCAACCCGCGCGTGCGGGCTGCGCATCGTCGAATCCCAACGCCTGCATTTCGGCGGCCAGAGCCTCTTCCAGCCCGTGCGGGCAGGGTGCGAATATGGGAAATAGTTCAGCGCGGGCAGCTTGCCGTGGTCGGCGTCTGTCGGTGCGCTCGATCTTGGGTGCGTATTGATCCCGTTCGTATGAGGGCTGATCCAGGGGTTGCCGGGCGGCTATTGGCGCAGGGCTTGCGCTGCGAGGCTTGCCGGTTCGTCTTGGAGGTGCTTCGGCAGGCGCGCTGGAGGCCTCAGGCCGGGCTGCGGGTGCCGGGGCCAGCGCTTGGCGCTGCTTTTCGCGCTCCCGTTCCAGTTGTTCCACCTGGCGTGCGCGTGCGCCGCTGCGTTTGCGGCGTTCGCCGTCTCCCGCCGGAGCCGAATCGGCAGTGGCGGGTTTTTTCTTTAGGGTCAGCGTTTTGCCGGGTTTGGTGTCAGTCATGGTTTAAACAGTCAAAAAGGTCGTACTACTACCAGTGCAATGACAATCAGCAGCAAAATAACCGGAACTTCGTTGAACCAGCGGTAAAACCGATGGCTGTGTGTATTGGCGCCGCGCTCGAACTGTTTCAGCATGCGGCCGCAGACCAAGTGATAGGCAATCAGCAGGACGACGGCGGCCAGCTTGGCGTGCATCCAGCCTTGACCCATGCCGATGCCGTAGCCTGCAAACAGCCACAGCCCAAGGGCGACCGCCAGCACGGCTAGCGGCGTCATGAAGCGGTATAGGCGGCGCGCCATACCCAGCAGGCAGGCCGTGGCGGAAGCATCTTGGGTCTGGGCCAGGTTCACATAGATGCGCGGCAAGTAGAACAGGCCGGCAAACCACGAGGTAACGAACAGAATATGGAATGTCTTTATCCAGAGCATCGTTAACAGGCCCTAGCCGCGTAGCTGGCCGTCGCCGGTCAGCACCCATTTCATCGTGGTCAGGCCATCGAGTCCCACTGGACCTCGAGCATGCAGGCGGTTGGTCGAAATGCCGATCTCGGCTCCCAGGCCGTATTCGAAGCCGTCGGCGAAACACGTGGGCAGGTTCACGTAGACCGAACTGGAATCGACTTCATGCTGGAAGCGATCAGCCGCATGCAGGTTTTCGGTCACGATGGATTCGGTGTGTTCCGAGCTGTAGCGGGCAATATGGTCTATGGCTTGATCCAGGCTGTCGACGACGCGGATGGCTAGTATCGGAGCCAGGTATTCTGTCAGCCAGTCTTCTTCGGTCGCAACAAGCGCCTGTGGCAGCAGGGCGCGCGTGCGTTCGCAGCCACGCAGTTCCACGCCTTTGTCGGACAAGGTCTTGCCCAGGCGCGGCAGGATGCGCTGCGCGATGTCGGCATGGACCAGCAACGTTTCCATGGCGCCGCAGATGCCATAACGGTAGGTTTTGGCATTGACGGCAATGTCGTGGGCTTTGTCCAGATCAGCGGCCGCATCGATATAGACATGGCAGTTGCCGTCCAGGTGCTTGAGTAAAGGTACTTTGGCGTCGGCTGCCAGCCGCGCGATGAGTCCCTTGCCGCCGCGCGGCACGATGACGTCGATGTAATCGGTCAGGGTAATCAGTTGCCCGACGGCGGCGCGGTCGGTGGTGCCTACCACCTGTACCGCGTCGGACGGCAAGCCGGCATCGGCCAAACCCTGGCCGATGATGGCGCCCAATGCGACGTTGGAATGCAAGGCTTCGCTGCCTCCGCGCAATATGGTGGCATTGCCCGATTTCAGGCAAAGCGCAGCGGCGTCTATGGTGACGTTGGGCCGCGATTCGTAAATGATGCCGATCACGCCCAAGGGCACTCGCATCTGGGCCACGCGCATGCCGTTGGGGCGGATGGCGGTGGCGGTCTGGCTGCCGATGGGATCGGGCATGTCGGCAATTTGCAGCAGTCCGGCGGCCATGGTCTCGATCGCTTTGTCCGATAGCTTCAAGCGGTCCAGCAGAGCCGGCGCCAACTGATTTTTTTCGGCGGCTGCCAGGTCGCGGGCATTTTCCGCCTGTAGGACGGCTTTGTTTTGCTGCAGGCGCGCCGCCATGGCGCGCAGCGCCTGAGCCTTGGCCAGCCCGGAGGCGTTGCGCATAAGCCTTGCTGCCTGGCGAGCTTGCCGGCCCAGTATCGTCATATCGGTAATGACGGCGCCGGTGCCGGCTGCGGCAAAAGAGGTGTCGGTATCGTGTGTCATGGCGGTGTGCTGTTTACGTGCTTGACTGGATTATCCCAGTATTTTGAATGCGTGGTGTGGCAAGCGGCGTGGTTTCAACGCGAGCCAGGCTGTTTGGCGACGGCAATGCGCAAGGCCAGGCGCGCCAGTTCTTCCCAGGGATCGTCCAGCCGGCCGGGCGTTTTCAAGCCTTTGATCAGGCGGTCAATGTCGTGCGCATGCTGCACGGCGGCTGGCCAGGCACGTTGCGGCACCCTGGATAGGGTCTGGCGCAAAAGGTGTTCGCGCTGGCCAAATACCCGCTGCCGGCGCATTTCGGCTTGCACATCCTGGCCGGCGGCCTGGGCGGCCGCCAGGCGTGCCAACACACGAACCTCTTCACCGACGGCCCAGAGCACCAGCGGCAAGGCTTCGCCTTCCGCCCTGAGTCCGGCCAGCATGGTCAGCGCCTTGCCCGCATTGCCGGCCAGCATGGCATCGCGCAGGCCGAATACGTCGTAGCGCGCCACATTCAGTACGGCTCGCTCGACATCCGGCGCTTCTATTTTTCCGGGGGGATACAAAAGCGCCAGCTTCTGCACTTCCTGGAAAGCGGCCAGCAGATTGCCCTCTACCTTGTCGGCCATCCACTCCAGCGTGGCTGCATCCAGCTGCTGATCCTGGCGGGCCAGGCGTTGCGCTATCCAGCGCGGTAGCGCGGCCCGTTCGATATTTGCGACATCAATTGATGTGGCCGCCTCGAAAAGCGCCGCGGCCCATTTGGCATTGCGCGTGGCTTTATCCAGGCGTGGCAGGTTGACCAGCACCAAGGTGTCGGTCAGCGCGCCGCTATCCACCATGGCGGCAAGCTTCTGCAATGTTTCGCCGCCGGTCTTGCCGGGTTTGCCGGTGGGTATGGCCAGATCGACAAGGCGCCGGTCGCCGAATAGCGACACATTTTGAGTGGCGCCGATCAGGGCGGACCAGTCGCTACGCGCATCCAGCACCAGACTGACGCGCTCGCCATAACCCGACTGCGTAGCCGCCGCGCGGATGGCGTCGCTGGCTTCGATGACCAGCAGCGGTTCGTCGCCCGATACAACATACAAAGCATCCAGGCTGGGGGAAGGCGTCTTTTTCAACTGATTCAAAAGACTGTCTGCGTCCAGGCGGCGTCCCATGCTTAGGGCCTGCCAGGGCAGGAGAGCGCTTGCCCCTGGTTTGTTGGCTGCTGCGTGCTCATGTGGCCTCTCATTGCGCGCCGACAGGCCCTAGAATGAGCCGGCATTCGGCACAATAGGGGGGATTCCCCAGGGCGCGGGAGTCTGGGGGGCGGGCGCGATTGGCGCGGCTGCTCCTGGCTTCTCATCTACGGGCAGCGATTCGGCATTGATGAAAGCGTGTGCGACCTCGGGTGACGATAGGCGGCGCACGATGCGGTCTATAAGCGACTTCCGCATTTCCTTGAATACCACGCCGATTTCCCCTTGTTTGGCCTGCACGACCGAGTCGTCGTAGGGAATTTCGCGTGTGGATCGCAAGGTGGTTGGCTCCAGCACAATGTGCCCGTGGGCATCGGTAAGCTGAAAAGTGAATTCCAGATTGAGCTCGTACTCTTCGACTCGTCCTTGGGCATCAAGAGACAATTCGCGCAGCGACTGCGTGTTCGACAGTTGCGTCAGCCGAGCTTGGGCCTGTGCCGGTTCGGCCACAAAGCGGGTGGCGGGCGAGCTGGCGACTATGGCCCGCCGCAGACCCGAGCCGAACTCGGAGTTTTCTTCGATGTTGGTGTAGATAGTGTTGAACGGCAGGGGCGAAATCCCTTTCAGGTGGAAGCCGCAAGCTGTTAGAAACAGGCATAGCGCTACGCTGGCCAGCCTCGGCAAGTACCGCTGCATGGTCGGAACGAAGGGCGAGGAGGTAAGCATAGGGCTGTGCATGCCTGATTTTATCCGACGATGTTGACGAGCTTGCCGGGAACGACAATAACCCGTTTGGCTGGCCGGCCTTCCAGGTAGCGATCGGTGGCTT
>DATCYE010000159.1:0-2435 GCA_036570485.1 Pusillimonas sp.
TTGTTAACGATCATGACGGGCTGATCCAGTGCTGTTTGTAACTGCAGCAGCTTTTCGCGGTAGGCTGTCACATTGGCCTGTTTGACGTGCCCGAAGCCCCGGATCATTTCCGGCAACTGCGCCAGTTCCAGCGCCGTGGCAAAGTTGCTTTCGGTCAGCTTTTCCAGCATTGGCACGATGGCTTGCCGGTATTCCGCGATAAGCTGGCGTTCCATTTTGCGCTCGGCGCTGTACGAGAATATGTCCAACCATGTGCCGCGCAGTTTTTTGCCGTGGGCCAGCAGACGAAATAGCGTTTCCGTCCGGGCGCCGAAGGTCATCTTGCGCGGGATGCCTGTACGGGGATCGCGCCGCGCCAACAGCGGGGGCGCAAGGTGGAACTGCAGGCTAAAGTCGCCCTCGAATTTCTCCGCCAGCTCTTTGCGAAAATCGCCATTGGTGAACAGGCGCGCTACTTCGTATTCATCTTTGTAGGCCATGAGCTTATGCAGCGAATGGGCCACTTTGGCGGTCAGGCGCGGCTTGGCATCCGGATGCAGGGCTTGTTCGGCGGCCAGCACCCTGGCCACCAGATCGGTGTATTGCTTGGCATAGTCGGCGTTCTGGTAGGCGACCAGCGACGCGCGGCAGCGCTCCACAATAGTATCCAGCGACTCGGGCATGTGTATGACCACGGCTTTTTCATCTACCCGTGCAGGTTGCAATGCTTGCGGCTGGCTGGCGGCAAGCCGCCCCAGGCGGAAGGCTTCCTGGTTGGCCTGTACGGCCACGCCATTCAGATCCAGCGCATGCATGATGGCATCTTCGCTCAGCGGGATGCCGCCGTCTTGCCAGGCATAGCCCAGCATCATCATGTTGGCAAGAATGCTGTCGCCAAAATAACGGGTGGCCAAGGTGTGGGCGTCTAGCTCGCGGGTGTTGGATGGCCCGGCCGCGGCGCGCAGAGTGTCGATCAGCGGGCGCGGATCCAGGCTTACCTGTGGGTCGCGCGTGAATTCCGCCGTGGGCGCCAGGTAGGTGTTGATGATGGTTCGCGTGCCGCCATGACGCAGGGCCTGCAAGGTTTCGGGCTTGGCCGCCGCCACCGTGTCGCACAGAATCGCCACATCGGCCTGTTGAGCATCTATTCTGACCACACCGGTGGCTTGCGCGCTGTCGGACAGGCGTATATGGCTGATGACGGCACCGCCTTTCTGCGCCAGGCCGGTGATGTCCAGCACCGATGCGGCGCGCCCTTCAAGATGCGCGGCCATAGCCAGGATGGCGCCGACGGTGACTACGCCACTGCCGCCTATGCCGGCGATCAGAATGTTGCAATCGCCTTTGGACTGGGCAAAAACGGGTTGCGGCAGCTGTGCGATCAAATCGTTCAGGCGCTGCCGGTCAGCCGGCTGCGCGTTCGCCGCCTTGCGCGGCTGTCCGCCCAGCACAGAAACAAAGCTGGGGCAGAACCCGTCGACGCAGGAATAGTCTTTATTGCAGCTGGATTGGTCGATGGCGCGCTTGCGGCCGAAAGGAGTTTGCACCGGTGTCAACGACAGGCAATTGGATTGCGTGCTGCAATCGCCGCAGCCTTCGCACACAGCCGTGTTGATGAACAGACGGCGCGCCGGATCGGGAAAGGTTTTCTTTTTGCGCCGCCGGCGCTTTTCGGCCGCACACACTTGATCGTGGATCAGGACGGTGACGCCGGGAATTTCCCGCAGCTCGCGTTGCAGAGCGTCCAGTTCGTGCCTGTCGTGTACGGCGACGCCTTCAACCAGATGCACGCCCCGATACTTTTCAGGCTCATCGGTGGTGACGACCACGCGTTTTACGCCTTCACCCAGCATCTGCTGACAGATTTGCGCAACGGAAAGCGAGCCATCCACCGGTTGGCCGCCGGTCATGGCCACCGCGTCATTGAACAATATCTTGTAGGTAATGTTGGCTTTGGCCGCGACGGCCTGCCGGATGGCCAGGTAGCCTGAATGAAAATAGGTGCCTTCGCCCATGTTCTGGAAAACATGCGGCATGCTCGTATAGCGCGACAGGCCTATCCAGTCGGTGCCTTCGCCTCCCATTTGAGTCAGTCCGCTGGTTTCACGGTCCATCCAGGTCGCCATATAGTGGCAGCCGACACCCGCCAGCGCCTGGCTGCCTTCAGGTACCTTGGTCGATGTGTTGTGCGGACAGCCGGAACAGAAGTAGGGGCGCCGTGTCAGTGTGGCGGGAACGGCGGCGCCTGCGGCAACCGGTGCACAGCCCGTTTCGGCAAGATCCATTCCGGCTGCCTGGCGCAACCAACGACGCAGCGCGCCGGCAACCAGGGCAGGGCGCAACTGCCCCTCTCTGGGTATCAGGGCTTCGTTTTCCAGGTCGCGCTTGCCGGCGATGCGGGGGCGGCTCGCCTGATTGAACAGCGACTCCTTGATCTGGCCTTCGATGACCGGTGC
>DATCYE010000160.1:0-9296 GCA_036570485.1 Pusillimonas sp.
GCCCAGCAAGGCCCCGTCGGGTCTCTGGCGGTTTAACGGCGTGCGCAGGCCGATGCGTTTCTTTGCAGGGATTTCCCTGGAGACAATCCGGCTTTCAACGCGTTAGACTTACGCCCATCCGCGACATTTTGCCACTGTCGCCTGTAATTCCTAAGGAGCTTCACATGAGGTTTAACACGTCCGCCAAGCTGGCCTTCGGCGCTATGGCCATGATGGGAGCACTAGCGCATGCGCCGGTCTTTGCTCAATCCGTTGCCGTTACGTCCATTGTCGAACACCCCGCCCTGGACTCGATCAAGGACGGCGTCCAGGAAGCCCTTGCCAAGGCGGGCTATACAGAAGCAAAGGGCCTTAAGTGGCAGTTCCAGACGGCGCAGGGCAACACTGCCATCGCCGCGCAGATCGCACGCAAGTTCGTGGGCGACAAGCCCGACGTGATTGTTGCCATCGCCACTCCGTCGGCACAAGCCGTGGTGGCGGCCACCAAGACAATACCGGTGGTGTATTCGGCAGTGACCGATCCGGTGGCTGCGCAACTGGTTAAGTCCATGGGGCCTTCGGGTACGAACGTCACGGGCGTCTCCGACAGCCTGGCGCTGGAAAAGCAGGTAGCACTGATCAAGAAGGTCGTGCCTCAGGCCAAGCGAGTGGGCATGGTCTATAACCCGGGCGAAGCCAATTCGGTCGTGGTCGTCAAACAAATGCGCGAACTCCTGCCCAAGTCTGACATGTCGCTGGTCGAGGCCACCGCAGCGCGTACCGTCGACGTCGGCGCCGCAGCACGCAGCCTGGTCGGCAAGGTCGACGTCATCTACACCAATACCGACAATAACGTAGTGTCCGCCTACGAGGCTCTGGTCAAGGTAGGCAACGATGCCAAGATTCCTCTTATCGCTTCCGATACCGACAGCGTCAAGCGCGGGGCCATTGCGGCCCTGGGCGTTAACTATCACGATCTTGGCCTGCAAACCGGCAAAATGGTCATCAAGATCCTGAAAGGCCAGAAGCCGGGCGAACTGGCTTCCGAAACCAGCGATAAACTCGAACTATTCGTCAATCCCGGTGCAGCCAAAAAGCAAGGCGTGACACTGTCCGACGCTTTCGTGAAGTCTGCAACCCAAGTGGTTCAGTAAACGACGACGGCGTATCGATTAAAATACGTACGTCCATATAAACAGGTGGGTTGTCGCTAGCAGCCTGCCTGTTTCTTTTTCGGTTTTACCGGCTACATACATGTCTATTTATTCATTGTGGGGCGCCCTGGAGATCGGTCTGATCTTCGGCCTGGTGGCCCTGGGCGTTCTTATTTCCTTCCGGATACTGCGTTTTCCCGACTTGACCGTGGACGGCAGTTTTCCGCTGGGCGGGGCTGTGGCCGCCACCCTGATCAGCGCGGGCATGGACCCTTTTACGTCTACGCTTATCGCCACTCTAGCCGGAGCGGGCGCCGGAATGATTACCGGCTGGCTGAACGTCAAGCTCAAGATCATGGACTTGTTGGCCAGTATCCTGATGATGATTGCTCTGTATTCGATTAACTTACGCATCATGGGCCGGCCCAATGTGCCGCTGATATCCGAGCCCACCATCTTCACAATTTTGCAGCCCGAAGGCATCAGCGATTACGTCATGCGTCCGCTGATTCTGCTGGTTGTCATCGTGGCGGTCAAGCTTGGACTGGATTGGTATTTTTCCACCAAAACCGGCCTGGCCATGCGCGCCACCGGGTCCAATCCGCGCATGGCCCGCTCCCAGGGGGTGGCCACCGGCGGACAGATTCTGGCCGGCATGGGCATATCCAATGCCTTGTGCGCCCTGGCGGGCGCCTTGTTCGCGCAATCCCAGGGCGGCGCCGATATCTCCATGGGCATAGGCACCATAGTCATCGGACTGGCCGCCGTGATTGTGGGCGAAAGCATCATGCCTTCGCGCAAATTGGTCGTGATCACCCTGGCCGTGATCGTCGGCGCGGTGCTGTACCGTTTTTTCATCGCCCTGGCCTTGAATGCCGACTTTATCGGCCTGAAGGCGCAAGACCTGAATCTGGTGACAGCGGTCCTGGTTACCATCGCTTTGGTCATACCATTGCTGAAACAACGCCTGCGCGGCAAGAAGGGAGGGCGTTAAGATGCTAAGCGCAAAGAATTTAAGCATTACGTTCAATGCCGGCACGCCCATAGAAACCCGCGCCTTGCGCGGCCTGTCGCTGGATATTCCCGCAGGCCAGTTCGTCACGGTCATCGGCTCGAATGGGGCGGGCAAGTCTACCTTTCTGAACGCGGTTTCGGGCGACTTGCCCATCGATAGCGGCACCATAGCCATCGATAACCAGGACGTCACCCGGCAGCCGGTCTGGGAGCGTGCCAAGCAGGTGGCCCGAGTGTTCCAGGATCCCATGGCGGGAACGTGCGAAGACCTGACCATAGAAGAAAACCTGGCCCTGGCTTACAGCCGGGGCGAGCGCCGTGGTTTTGGCAAAGCCGTCAGGCACTCCATGCGCGATGAATTCCGCGAGCGCCTGGCCACCCTTGGCCTGGGGCTGGAAAATCGGCTGACCGATCGTATCGGCCTGCTCTCGGGCGGCCAGCGCCAGGCTGTCAGCCTGCTTATGGCGGCCTTGCGGCCGTCGCGTATTTTGCTGCTCGACGAACATACCGCCGCACTGGATCCGCGCACGGCTCAATTCGTGCTCGACCTGACCGCCCGCATCGTGTCGGAAAGCAGGCTCACCACCATGATGGTCACGCACAGCATGCGCCAGGCCCTGGACGTGGGCGAGCGTACCGTCATGCTGCATCAGGGCAATGTCGTGCTCGATGTGTCCGGCCCCGAACGGCAAGGTCTGGATGTTCCCGATCTGCTGAATATGTTCGAGCGTGTACGCGGCGAAAAGCTGTCCGACGACGGTCTTTTGCTGGGGTAATCGGGGCGTTGTCGTCCGGGCTGGTGCTTGCGCCGGCTTTTGGGCATGGGGCTTGCTGCATGGCGGCAGTATCTACTGCCGCAGGCCCCCATGACCATCGAGGAACCGCTCGTTCTTAAAATACTTACCGTAAACACGCATAAGGGTTTTACGGTCTTCAACCGCCGCTTCATTTTGCATGAATTGCGCGAGGCTATTCGCGCCACCCACGCAGATATTGTTTTTCTGCAGGAAGTATTGGGCGCGCACCATCGTCATGCCCAGACCTTGGCCCGCTGGCCCGCCACCAGCCAGTACGAGTTCCTGGCCGATTCGATATGGGGCGATTATGCCTACGGGCGCAACGCCATTTACCCTCACGGCCACCACGGCAATGCTTTGTTGTCGAAATTTCCCATCGCCAGTTACGACAATATCGATATTTCCGTGGGCAAGCATGAAAAGCGCGGACTGTTGCATTGCGTTTTGAAACCGCCGGGACGAGATATCGACATACACGCCGTTTGCGTGCACCTGGGCTTACAGGAAAAGCATCGCAACAGCCAACTGGGTTATCTGTGCCGTCTGATAGAACAGGACATTCCCCCGGATGCGCCCTTGGTCGTCGCGGGAGATTTCAATGATTGGCGATTGCTTGGCCAGAAGACACTGATGCGTTCCAGCGGACTGAAAGAAGTCTACAGAGAGCGGCGCGGTCAAGTTGCACGTAGTTTTCCTGCGCGGTTTCCTGTGTTGCGGCTGGATCGCATTTATGTTCGGAACGTAGACGGTTTCGAACCGGTGGCCTTGACATCCAGGCCCTGGATTCACTTGTCCGACCATGCGCCCCTGGCCGTGGAGCTGACGCTATGACTGCCCTTACGTGGACCTCGGGCAACAGCCTGGAACTGCTGGAAAACGGCGAAGCCTTTTTCCCGGCGGTGTTCGATGCGATACGCAAGTCCGAACGCAGCGTGGTGCTGGAAACTTTTATTATTTTTCAGGATTCCGTGGGCAATGAGTTGCAACGGCTTATCATCGAAGCCGCCGAGCGTGGCGTGCGGGTTGATCTGACGGTCGATGGCTATGGTTCGGCCGACCTGAGCCAGGAATTCATCGATGCCATGACCTCGGTGGGGGTTGCATTCCATGTCTTTGATCCCAGGCCCAAACGCCTGGGCATGCGTACCAATCTGTTTCGACGCCTGCACCGGAAAATAGTTCTGATCGACGGTGTACTGGCTTTTGTCGGCGGGATCAATTTCAGCGCCGACCACCTGATTGATTACGGCCCTACGGCTAAGCAGGACTACGCCATTTCCGTACGCGGCCCACTGGTCGACGAAATTGCACGCTTCGAGGCGGAAGTCCTGAAGCCAGTGCGTCCAAAATTTTCGTGGCGCGGCCTGCGCAAGAAAGGCCCGGTGCCGGTACCCGCGCCGGGCGAGAGTACCGCCGCGTTGGTCGTGCGCGACAACGAACGGCACAAGGACGACATCGAGGTTCATTACCGCATTGGTTTGCGCGCGGCACAGCACGACATACACATTGCCAATGCCTATTTTTTCCCGGGCTACCGTTTTCTGCGCGATCTGCGCAATGCGGCCAAACGTGGCGTGCGCGTACGCCTGATTTTGCAGGGCGAGCCCGACATGCCCATAGCCCGTTTCGTGGCCACCATGCTGTATGACTATCTTTTGTCGGGCGGCGTCCAAATCTACGAATTCTGCGAACGCCCTTTGCACGGCAAGGTGGCCACAGTCGATGGGACATGGTCAACGGTGGGCTCAAGCAATCTGGATCCTTTAAGTCTGACGTTGAACCTGGAGGCCAATGTCCTGATCAATGACAGCGATTTCAGTTCCATGCTGCAAGGGCGCCTTGAGTCGCTTATAAATGAGCATTGCCAGTTGATGCGGCGCCAGACGGCTCCCCGACGGAAAATCCAGCGTGTGCTCGTGGGCGTTTTCGTATTCCATTTTCTTCGTCGTTTTCCGTCGTGGGCCGGTTGGCTGCCCGCCCGCAAGCCGCAACTCAGATCGGTTCCTCCCCCGATCGACGGACAGGCAAAGGAACAGCCATGACTTCGATCCGGATGAAGGGCGTCCTGAACTGGACCAAGGCGCATTGGCCGCAGATTCGCAAGCTTGCGACGGCGTGTTTTATTGTGCTGGTTCTGGTGCTGCTTGGCTTTGCAGCCACACGTATCGAATGGACCGAAGTATTGGGCGCCATCGACCGGCTCCCCGCCCGAACCTTATGGATTGCGGGCCTGATTACTGTGGCCAGCTATGCGGTATACGGCAGTTTCGATCTACTTGGAAAATACTATACGGGGCATGACCTGGTCTGGTGGCGGGCCATGCTGGTCGGCTTCATCAGCTACGCCTTCACCATGAACTTCGGAGCGCCAGTGGGTGGCGTGGGCCTGCGCCTGCGTTTGTATACACGGCAGGGCTTGAGGCAGGGTGTGGTTATGCGCGTCATGGCCCTTAGCCTGGCGACCAACTGGATAGGCTATTTGCTGCTGGCTGGGATGTTGTTCGCTGCCGGAGGCATGACGCTGCCTGAAGGCTGGGCCTTGGGTAACGGGGCCTTGAGGCTAATTGGCGCGGCGATGGTACTGGCCGGACTGGCCTACCTTTACTTATGCGGATTCTCCAGTACACGCTCCTGGACGCTGCGAGGGCATGAAATAGAGTTGCCTACCTTGGGCCTGGCCGTCATCCAGATCTCCATTGCCATGCTCAATTGGGTGTTAATTGCAGCCGTGATTTATGTGCTGATGCAGCAAAAAGTGGCCTATCCCATGGTGTTGGCTACCTTGCTGATCAGTGCCATCGCTGGTGCCATGGCGCATATTCCAGGCGGGTTGGGTGTAATCGAGTCGGTTTTCATTGCCTTGCTGACTTCAGAATCCATGCCGCGATTCGAGATTCTGGGTGCCATCCTGGTATACCGGGCCATGTACTACCTGGGGCCCTTGTTCGTTGCAGGGACATGCTATCTGGCCGCAGAAGCAAAAATAGACAGCCAGCCCAATAGCAGCGGCTCGCAGGAGGGCGAATCCGATATCCGCTGTACGAATTACCCCTATCGGTAATTTCGGCCCCGGCCTTCAAGCTTGGGAACGCAGAAAACAACTCCATGCTCCGGCACGCTTATTGCTTGACCCCTATAGCGGATGCGGTTCAGCCAACCGCGGCAGTCACCGCTAATTTTCGGGAGAAAAATCATGTCGCTGATCGTAGCAGCACGTTTCCATACTTTCGACTCTGCACAGAACGCGGCCTCCACGCTAATGAACGAGGGAGTCGCGCCGGGTGCGTTGCATACCTTTTTCGTCAATCCCGCCGGAGCGCATGATCGTTATGCCGTAGGTGGCGACCAGGCCGCCGATCCGAACTCGCAGGGTGCACAATTTGCTGCGGTTGCCGGCGCCGCAGCGGTCGGCATAGTCGGAGCGCTGCTGGGCGGGGTAGTCGCCTTCACATTTGCCACATCCTTCCTTATTGTTGTGGCCGGAGCGGGCGCAGGAGCCTATATTGGCTCGCTGGTGGGGGCCATGTATGTGTTGGGACAATCTAGGCCAAACCGCAGTCTGCAGGAAGCCGTCGATGCAAAGCTGCATGAAGGACGCTCTTCGGGCGTCCTGCTGGCGGTCCATACCGCGCCGGAACACGAAGAACGCATAGCCCGGATACTGAAAAATGCCGGCGGGTTGGAAGTAGAGCGGGCTCACGGTCGCTGGGCCGATGGAGGATGGGAAGATTTCGATCCTCTGATCGGCCCGGAACTGGAAAAAGGAATTTGAACAATGGACCGGACTAATCCACCTTAAGGTTGTAGTCCACTTTTTTCACGCCTGCCACCTGCCTTGCGGCCTGGATGGCATTTTGCGCTGCAAGCTTGTCGTCGACATGCCCACGCAGCGTTACGACGCCTTCGTACGTACTTATCTGAACATCGTTCGCATGCACGCCCGGCACCGACACCACGGCAGCTTGCACATTGGTATTAATGGATGCGTCGTCGTTGTACTGCGCCGTGCTACGTGGGGTGGGGTTGCCGGCGCAGGCACCTAAGGTGAAGACGGCAGCCATAACCATGAAAACACGCGAGAGTCTGAGCTTGGCCATTTAGACCTCCTTTTTTCAATAATGAAAGGCACCCGGATGTAGGGCGGCTGTTTTCAGACAGCAAGCCCTGTGCCGCAAGCCTTGATGTCAGACTCAAACATGAAGAAATCCCAGCAATCGTGTCGCCGTGCAACATTTCCCTTTATACTCACGCTTTACTAAAAACAGAATCATTACGGTACTGTTCCAAGAGGATAGTGTGCTGTAAGGGAGTTAATTCAATGCTGAACCTTCGCCCGCCTTTCGGACGGCACATCCGTTTTGTTGCGTTTTGTTCTTTAGTTTTGCTTGTGGCCTGCGGCGAAAAGCCACAGCAGGGCGGGGGGGAAATGAAGGTGCCGGTTAGCGTCATTACCGTAAACCCCACTCCCACAGAAGTCTTTGTCGAATTGCCCGGCCGGGTCGAGGCGATCAAAGACGCCCAGATTCGGGCGCGCGTAAATGGCATTGTCAACGAAATCAATTTCAAGCAGGGCAGCGACGTCAAGGAAGGACAGTTGCTGTTTACGATTGATCCTGCTCCTTATGTTGCCGCGCGCGACCAAGCGGCGGCACAGCTAAAAAATGCCCAAGCCGACGTCCGTAGCGCTCGTTTGTTTGCCCAGCGCTATTCCAAGCTTATCAAGGCCAATGCGGTCAGCCGTCAGGAATACGACAATGCGGTAGCGCAGGCCGGGCAGGCAGAGGCCGCCGTTGCAGGGGCCAAGGCCAACCTGAAAGCAGCTGAAATTAATCTGGACTACACCAAAGTTGTGTCGCCCATCGATGGCCGCATCGGTAAATCACTGGTCACCGAAGGTGCCCTGGTCAGTGCCAGCTCCGCCACTCAGTTGGCCACGGTGCAGCAGCTTGACCGCGTGTATGTCGATATCACCCGGTCCACCATGCAGCTGGCGCAATTGCGCCGCGCGATGCAGGAAGGCATATTGAAGCAGGCCGGCGATCCGACCGCGCAGGTGCTGCTTGAAGACGGCAGCGTTTACAAACGCCCGGGCAAACTGTTGTTTTCCGGCGTAAGCGTGGATCCAGCCACAGGACAGGTAAATCTGCGCGCTGAATTCGACAATCCCGACCAGATCCTTTTGCCTGGCATGTACGTGCGCGTACGCCTGCAGCAGGGCGTGGATGAAAAAGCCTTGCTGGTGCCCGACCAAGCCATTCAGCGCACCGCCGACGGCCTGAGCAGCCTGATGGTCGTCAAAGACGGCAAGGTGCAGCCGGTTGCCGTATCGATAGGCTCGCAAACTCACGGACACTCCATTATCTACAAGGGGCTTAACCCGGGCGATACGGTTGTTGTGGAAGGTTTCCAGAAGATCCGACCGGGCGCAGCAGTGCAAGCCATTCCCTGGAAGGAAAAGCAAGCCGCCGGTGCCCCGGACGCCGATTCGGGTAAAAGCGCCCCAGAGTCCAAACCTGCTACTCAAGGCTGATCTGCCATCAGCCCGCGGGTCGCATAAGTCGGCCCGCCGCATCAATGCCTATAAAGTGAGCGCACATGCCACAGTTTTTTATTGAACGACCGATTTTTGCGTGGGTGGTGGCCCTGGGGATCGCCTTGGCTGGCCTGCTTGCCATCCTCAATATGCCGATCTCGCAGTATCCTGAAGTCGCGCCACCGGCCATCAAGATCAATGCCACCTATCCCGGTGCATCAGCCGAGGACGTAGCCAGTTCGGTTGCCAGCGTCATCGAAAACGAGCTGAACGGGGCGAAAGGCTTGCTGTATTACGAGTCGGTCAGCGATTCATACGGCCAGGCCGAAATTACCGTTACCTTCAAGCCCGGCATCAATCCCGATCTGGCTCAGGTAGACGTGCAGAACCGGGTTTCAAACATTACCGCCAAGCTGCCCGCCGCCGTGGTCCAGCAAGGCCTGAAGGTGTCGCAAAGCAATACCGGCTTCCTGATGGTCGTTACCGTATCGTCGCGCGATGGTTCGCTAAGCGAAACCGCGCTGGCCGACTACATAACGCGCAATATCCAGAATCCGGTATCGCGGGTTCCCGGCGTCGGTAAATTCCAGCTATTCGCCTCGGGCCGCGCCATGCGCGTCTGGGTGGATCCGGACAAGCTTACCGGCTTCAAACTAAGCATGGGCGACGTTAACAACGCTATCGGTCGCCAGAATGTGCTGATATCCGGCGGCATCATGGGCTCGCCACCCAACCCCGAGGCGCAGCGCGTCGCGGCGCCTATCGTGGTGAACGGCCAGTTGTCCACCGTTCAGGAGTTTGGCGATATCGTGTTGCGCG
>DATCYE010000161.1:0-5140 GCA_036570485.1 Pusillimonas sp.
AAACAGATCGTCATTTCCGCCGGCGATGGTGCGAAGGCTGCGCTTAGCGCCTTCGATTACCTGATTCGCAGTTCGGTTTCCGACGAAGAGGCTGTGCCTGTCGCAGCCGAGGTCGCAGCGGCTTAATAATCAGTATCAGGGCGTGGCACGCCAGCGCGGTTCGACTGCGTTGGCGTGCTTTTTTTTTGCCGTCTAGCCTACAATTCCAGGATCGATCAACCAGAAAGCAAGGATAGGCATGGCAGGGAAAATCAAGATAGGCATAGTTGGCTACGGCAACCTGGGGCGCGGCGTAGAGTCGGCAATTGCCCAGAACGGCGATATGGAGCTGACGGCTGTGTTTACCAGGCGGGACCCGGGCTCGGTCGACTTGCTCGATTCCAGCGTGCCGGTGCGCCCACTCGATTCAGTGGCACAGTTCAAGGACGATATCGACGTTGTTATTTTGTGCGGTGGCTCCAAAAACGACTTGCCCGGACAGGGGCCGGAATTGGCGGCTTTATTCAATACCGTCGATAGTTTCGATACACACGCAAAAATCCCCGAATACTTTGCTGCGGTCGATGCGGCGGCGCGCTCTGGCGGCAATACGGCCCTGATCTCGGTTGGCTGGGATCCCGGCCTGTTTTCGCTTAACCGGCTTTTCGGCGAGGCGGTTCTTCCACAGGGTGCTACATATACTTTCTGGGGCAAGGGCCTGAGCCAGGGGCATTCCGACGCCGTGCGCCGGATACCTGGCGTGAAGGCTGCGGTGCAATACACCATACCGGTGGATGACGCCGTAAATCGCGTGCGCAGCGGCGAGCTGCCCAGCTTGTCCACTCGCCAGAAGCATACCCGGGACTGCTATGTGGTTCTGCAAGAAGGCGCCGACGCGGCGGCGGTGGAAGAGGCCATCAAGACGATGCCCGATTACTTCGCCGATTACGACACCACGGTCAATTTCATCGACGACGAAGATCTGCGGCGTGACCACAGCGCGATGCCGCATGGGGGCTTCGTGATACGCAGCGGCAAGACGGGCGCCGAAACGACGCAAGTCATCGAGTACTCCCTGAAACTGGATAGCAATCCCGAATTCACCTCCAGCGTGCTGGTGGCGTATGCGCGCGCGGTATACCGGCTAAGCCGACAAGGATCGGCGGGTGCGCATAGCGTATTCGATATCGCCCCAGGTCTGCTGTCGCCTAAGACACCGGAACAGTTGCGCAAAGAGCTGCTGTAGCAAGCAAAAGAAACCGCTACGGTTTCTTTTGGTAGGTTCCCGTTGCATTGTGTTTGCGGCCTTGCTTCTACAATGAAGAAATGCTTTTTGCAGCGCTGCCATCACAATGCACCGGGGAGTCGATATGCCACGCTACGCAAAAATAATATTGTGGACATGCCTGGGTCTGCTGCTGGCTTTGGTCTTGGCGGTTACCGTGCTGGCAACGATGGATTGGAATCGTGCCCGGCCCTGGATAAACCAGCAAGCCACTGAACTTGCCGGCCGGCCAGTGGCAATACAGGGCGACCTGGCGCTGGACTGGGTCAAGTCCCCGAGCGCGACGCCAACGGGTTGGCGCGCCAAGGTGCCTTGGCCGCAAATCACTGCGCACGATCTGGTGGTCGGAAATCCTGCAGGGCTGGCGCTGGACCAGGACATGGCACGGGTGTCGGGCCTAAGCGTGGTCATCAATCCGCTGGCCCTGTTGGCGCACAAGGTCCAGATAGCAGACCTTGAAATCGACAAAGCGCAGCTATACCTGGAGCGCCAGGCCGATGGCGCCGCCAACTGGACTTTCGACAGAAAGGAAAGGTCCGATTCCCCAGATGGAAAATGGACCCTCGATCTACAGAAGGTGTCACTGAAAAGTGTGCGCGTCCAGGTGAACGATGCCGCCAGCAAGCTGAATATGACGGCCGACCTGGATACGCTGGAAGAAAGCGATCCGCAAGGTTACGGCATAGGCTGGAAAGCCAGCGGCAGCTATAACGGCGCGAAAATCGCGGGTGAAGGCAAGACGGGCGGAATACTCTCTCTGGGGCAGGGCAGCGAGCCTTTTCCGCTGCGTGGCAAGGTCAGTGTCGGGCGGACTACTATAGGCCTGGAGGGTTCGGTGACGCGACCGCAGTCTTTGGTCTCGCTGGATGTACGTCTGCACCTGAAGGGCGACACCATGGCCGATTTGCTGCCCTTGATAGGCGTGGCCTTGCCCAATACTCCCCCTTACAGTACTGAAGGCCGCCTTATCGGCATGCTGGAAGGCGAGGACGACACCTGGCGTTACGAAGGCTTCAAGGGCGTGGTCGGCAAGAGCGATCTGCACGGCACCCTGGTTTACCAGGTGCGCAAGCCGCGTTCCTTGCTGTCCGGGCAGGTCGCGTCGGAATTACTGCGCTTCAAAGACCTTGGGCCGCTGATCGGCGTCGACTCCAGCGATGTGAAGTCCGCCGATAAAAAATCCAAAGACCGGCAGCCGGCAAACAAGGTCCTGCCGGTGGCACCCATAAACACGCAAGCCTGGGGGCTTATGGATGCCGACGTTGAATTCAAGGGGCGCAAGATTTTGCGCAACAAGGATTTGCCGCTGGACAATATCCAGGCGCATATAAAGCTGGACAACAAGGTGCTGACCCTTATGCCGCTGAATTTCGGCGTGGCCGGCGGCACCCTGGGCAACACACTGACGCTGGACGGCAATGGCGACAAGATCAAGGCCAAGCTCAAGACACAGGCACGCCATCTTAAGCTGAAGAAACTGTTTCCGGGCGCCGAAAGCATGGACGCCAGTTTTGGCGAACTCCATGGCGATGGCGAGCTTTCGGCGCAGGGCCGCTCCATAGCGGAACTGCTGGGCCATTCCAATGGCGAGGTCAAGGCTTTGGTCAGCCGCGGCACGATCAGCCGCTTTCTGCTGGAAGCGGCCGGCCTGAATGTGGCCAATATGGTGCTTGTGAAGCTTTTTGGCGACGAGCAGATTGTGCTCAATTGCATGGCCAGTGATTTCAGCGTGAAAGACGGCGTCATGCAGGCTCGGACTTTTCGTCTGGAAACCGACGATACGATTATCGACATTACCGGGCAGATCAATCTGGCGACCGAAAGACTGGATCTGGATATACGTCCCGAAAACAAGACGCTGCGTATTTTTACGCTGCGCTCGCCCTTGTATGCCAAAGGTACGTTCAAGAATCCCGATGTGGGCGTGCAGAAGGGGCCGCTTATCGCCCGCGCCGGGGCTGCGGTGGTGCTGGGTGTGGTGGCCACGCCATTTGCAGCGCTCTTGCCTTTGCTGAACACGGGAACGAACGATACGGCCAACTGCTCGTCGCTGAAAGCGCCCGCCAAGTCCTCGGCCAAGTCTTCGGGCAAGAGCAAAGCCAAAGACCCTGACGACCCCGCCAACTGGCCTTCTGCTCAGGCCAAGCCTTAGCTTTCAGGATCGCGATCATTCTGGGCGCGTCCACCGTCGCTGGGCGTATCCGATAGCGTTTGGGTCTGGCTTGTGTTGTTGCCAGTTCCGGTTTCTATTCGTTTGACGATGGCCAGAATGAATAAGGCGGCCAGTGTGCTGGCCACCGCCGTGGCTTCCCGGCCCATGCCGGCCGCGATGCCTACGGCCGCAGCCACCCAGATACCGGCGGCGGTGGTCAACCCTTTTATCTGATTTTTGTTGCTTTGCTTCATGATGGCGCCTGCCCCCAGGAAGCCTATGCCGGCTATGACTCCCTGGAGCACGCGGCTCGCGTCCGCCACCTGCATGCCACTTTGCAAGGGCACCAGCACGAAGATGGCGGCGCCCAGCGATACCAGCATATGCGTGCGTAAACCGGCGGCCTTCCCTTGGCTCTCGCGTTCATAGCCGATAGCCGCGCCCAGCAAAATCGCCATGGCAAGGCGCAAGACGATGCGTGTGGCTTGCTCTGCATCGGGGATATCGGAAAACTCCTGGACTATGGTCAGCCATACCTGTGCGGCGGTTTCGGTCATTTCGGCCATCCGAAGATGAGTCAGAGGTTAGAATAGCAGGCTTTTCATCTCCATAAGAATGGTTGAAACATGAGACTTATCATTGCCCTGTTGCTGCCTTGGCTTACCTTTTTCACGATTGGGCGCCCGATCGCCGGTATTATTTGCCTGATTCTTCAGATTACGATTGTGGGCTGGCTACCCGCCACAATCTGGGCGGTATACGCACTTGGTCAATACAAGACCGACAAGAAAATTGAAAAAGCCCTGTCGCAGCGCTAGGCTTATCGCCTAAGACCAGGGCTATGCCCTGAAAAAAAGAATATGAAAACACGCCTCCAGTTGAAGCGTATCACCAAGCGCTATCCGGCCGTTGTCGCCAACGACGAGGTCGACCTGCGCGTGTTGCCGGGAGAGATCCACGCGGTATTGGGCGAGAACGGCGCCGGCAAGTCCACCCTCATGAAAATCATCTATGGGGTAAGCAGGCCCGATTCAGGTCAGATTTTCTGGAACGACGCCCAGATCGATATTGCTAATCCCGCCCAAGCCAGGCAACTGGGCATAGGGATGGTGTTTCAGCACTTTTCGCTGTTCGATACGCTGACGGTGGCTGAAAACATTGCCCTGGGCCTACCCAAAGACATGCGCCTGGACGCGCTTGAGGGCCGTATTGCCGATACGGCGCGCCAGTACGGCCTGGATCTGGAACCGCGCAGGCATGTGCATACTTTGTCGGTGGGCGAGCGCCAGCGCGTGGAAATCGTGCGCGCCCTGCTGGGCCGGCCCCAGTTGTTGATTCTTGACGAACCCACCTCGGTGCTGACGCCTCAGGCCGTCGGCATGCTGTTTGAAACATTGCGCAGGCTGGCATCCGAAGGCTGCAGCATTCTTTATATCAGCCATAAGCTCGACGAAATTCGTGCACTGTGCCAGGCCTGCACGGTAATGCGTAGTGGCAGGGTTACCGGCGTGTGCGATCCGCGTGATGAAACCGAAGCCAGCTTGTCGCGCCTGATGATAGGGTCCGAGCCGCCTGCCATCGTGCATCGCGACCAGCCGGCGGGCGAAGTCCGCTTGTCGGTGCGCAAGCTTGCGCTGCCCAAAGCGCACCCGTTTGCCACTGAGCTGATCGATGTCGATTTCGAGCTTCGCGCCGGTGAAATTCTGGGCGTGGCGGGTGTATCG
>DATCYE010000162.1:0-10769 GCA_036570485.1 Pusillimonas sp.
CGCGCAGGCTGGACGCCTTGACCTCGGCAATGACCTCTTCCGGTTTCATGCCGGTGGTCAGTATTTTGCGCAGGGCTTCGTAGCCGCCGCGCTTGACGTAGTCTTCCAGAGCCCAATTCGTACCATCCAGGCCCGCGACGATTTGCGGGTTGATGTGGCGGTCGTGGAAAACCATGCTGGTGGCAAGATCGGGACCCGGATTGGGCACAAGACCTTGCGAAAACTGCTGCAATAGACCCGGCGCGTTCATGCCGATTCCCCGTGCTGTTTAAGTTCCTGGATCATGGCGTCGATTTTGTCGGACGACATGCGTACACACATATGCCTGTTGTTCATGAGCATGACAGGCGAATCGCCGCAAGCGCCCATGCACTCGCCTTCCATCAGGGTAAACAGGCCGTCGGGCGTGGTTTCGCGGAAGTCGATACCCAGCTTCTGCTTCAGGTAGTCGGCCGCCTTGACGCCGTCGCGCAAGGCACAGGGCAAGTTGGTGCAAACGGTGATCTTGAAGCGCCCCACCGGATGAGTATTGAACATGTTGTAAAAGGTGGCGACCTCTTGCACGGCAATGGGCGGCACATGAAGGTAGGCAGCAACATCATCGATGACGTCGGTGGATACCCATCCTTTTTCTTCCTGGGCAATGGTCAGCGCCGCCATGATGGCGGACTGTTGCTGATCGCCGGGGAACTTGGTCAGTTCCCGGTCGATTTTCTGATAGGCTTGTTCGGAAAGCAGCATAGTTTGAATCCGGTTTTTACCTTGGCTAGCGCCGGTTAACGGTCGATTTCGCCAAATACAATATCTTGCGTCCCAATAATGGTGACGGCGTCAGCAATCATGTGCCCGCGCGACATTTCATCGAGGGATTGCAGGTGTGCAAAGCCCGGTGCGCGTATCTTCATGCGATAGGGCTTGTTGGCGCCGTCGGACACCATATAGATGCCGAACTCGCCCTTGGGATGCTCGACCGCGGCATAGGTTTCGCCGGCAGGCACGTGCATGCCTTCGGTAAAGAGCTTGAAGTGGTGGATAAGGTCTTCCATGCCCGTCTTCATGTGCTCGCGGCTAGGCGGCGCAACCTTGTGGTTGTCGACAATGACGGGGCCGGGATTATTGCGCAGCCATTCCACGCACTGGCGAATGATGCGGTTGCTTTCGCGCATTTCGGCAATACGCACCAGATAGCGGTCGTAGCTGTCGCCGTTGGTGCCAACGGGAATGTCGAAATCAAGGCGGTCGTAGACTTCGTAGGGCTGATGCCGACGCAAGTCCCATTCGATGCCTGAGCCGCGCAGCATGGGGCCGGTAAAGCCCAGGGCCTTGGCGCGCTCGGGACTGACCACGCCTACATCGACCAGGCGTTGCTTCCAGATACGGTTATCGGTCAGCAGCGTTTCGTATTCGTCCACACAATTGGGAAAACGATTGGTGAAGTCTTCGATGAAGTCCAGCAGCGAGCCTGAACGCGCTTCATTCATGGCGCGCATTTCTTTTTCGCCACGGTATTTGCTGGACTGCCCGTATTGCGGCATGGCGTCGGGCAGATCGCGGTAGACACCGCCCGGGCGGTAGTAGGCCGCGTGCATGCGCGCGCCCGACACGGCCTCGTAGCAATCCATAAGGTCTTCGCGTTCGCGGAAGGCGTACAGGAACACCGCCATGGCACCCACGTCGAGCGCATGCGAGCCCAGCGACATAAGGTGGTTAAGCAGACGCGTGATCTCGTCGAACATGACGCGTATGTACTGCGCACGCAGCGGCACCTTGATACCCAACAGGTTCTCGACCGCCATGACATAAGCGTGCTCGTTGCACATCATGGACACGTAGTCCAGACGATCCATGTAGGGCAAAGCCTGCAGGAAGGTTTTGTGTTCGGCCAGCTTTTCGGTGGCACGATGCAGCAGGCCGATGTGCGGGTCGGCGCGCTGTATGACTTCGCCGTCCAGTTCCAGCACCAGTCGCAACACGCCGTGCGCGGCCGGATGCTGGGGCCCAAAATTGAGTGTGTAGTTTTTAATTTCAGCCATGTTCTAGCGCCCTGCTCCGTAGCCTTCTTCACGCACGACTCGCGGAGTGATCTCACGCGGCTCTATGGTTACAGGCTGGTAAATAACCCGTTTCTGTTCTGTGTCGTAGCGCATTTCAACATTGCCCGACAGGGGGAAGTCTTTACGGAAGGGGTGGCCGATAAAACCGTAGTCGGTCAGGATGCGGCGCAAATCGGGGTGCCCCTCGAAGACGATGCCGTACAGGTCGAAGGCTTCGCGCTCGAACCAGTTGACGGTGGGCCATACATCGACCAGCGTGGGTAGCACGGGGAATTCGTCGTTGGCCACATAGGCCCGCACCCGCAGACGCCAGTTATGTTTGATCGACAGCAAATGCACCACCACGGCGAAGCGCTGCGGATGCAGGCCAGGCTGGGGCGCATAGGTGGGAGCCCCCCAGGCGGAGTAATCGATGCCGCATAAATCAACGCACATATCGAAGCCCAGGTCGGCGTTATCGCGCAGCGCCGTACAGGCATCGACCCAGTCTTTGGCCGGAACCTCGAGCGTGAGTTCGTTCAGGGCAAGCGTAAGCGTAGCGGATTCGCCAAATGCAGCCAGCAAATTAGTGTGTAGCGTTTCGAGCCGAGTCATAATTCAAGCAGTTCAACGGTTAAGGGTGAAAGCCTTGGGGGCCTAGCGCGCAATCGTGTTGGTCAGGCGAATTTTGTTCTGCATTTGCAGCAGGCCGTAGACCAGGGCTTCGGCCGTGGGCGGACAGCCCGGCACGTAGACGTCGACCGGCACAATGCGGTCGCAACCGCGCACCACCGAATACGAATAATGGTAGTAGCCGCCGCCGTTTGCGCAAGAACCCATGGACAAGACCCAGCGCGGCTCGGGCATTTGGTCGTACACCTTGCGCAATGCGGGCGCCATCTTGTTGCATAGCGTGCCGGCCACGATCATCAGGTCGGACTGGCGCGGGCTGGGGCGAAAGATAATGCCGAACTGATCCAGGTCGTAGCGCGCCGCGCCGGCGTGCATCATTTCTACCGCGCAACAGGCCAAGCCGAAGGTCATGGGCCACAGCGAGCCCGTCTTGGCCCAGTTCAGAAACTTGTCTGCGCTGGTGGTTATAAAACCTTCTTTCATAATGCCGTCGATAGCCATAATTTGCCTTTAGCCCTGGACTGGATGAGCGATTGTGCGTGTCGCACATGAAGTTGCGGCTGCAACCTCGCCTGATCCGTCCATTTGAATTCGCATCTACTTAGTTTTGAACATTGGTTTGGCGCACACCGGCCAAACCGCAATAAGCGCCGATTATTCCCAATCGAGCGCGCCTTTCTTCCACTCGTAGATAAAGCCTACGGTAAGAATGGCTAGAAACACAAGAACCGTCCAGAAACCGACCATGCCTATCGTACCGTTGGCCATGGCCCACGGAAACAAAAAGGCGATTTCAAGATCGAACATAATGAACAGTATCGCAACCAGGTAATAGCGCACGTCGAACTTCATGCGCGAGTCGCTGAAGGCCTCGAAGCCGCACTCGTATTGCGACAGTTTTTCGTCGTAAGGGCGATGAGGCCCAAGCAGGCGGCCTGCCGATAGCAGCGCAAAACCAATAATGGTTGCCACGACTATAAACAGCAGAACGGGGAAGTACTGTTGCAGATTCATGTGAGTGCATCCAATCACAATAAGTAAACTCTAGGATTGTAGCATTTTGAGAGCGTCATTCTGCTGAATAAGCCTACTCGGAAACATGTTGGCGTATTGATCTTGCTGAAGCGCAAGATCAATACGCAAAAACCACCCCTAAGGGTGGTTTTTGCTAAGCAAAGACTACTTGCTTTTAGTTCTTGCGGCAACCCGGCAAGCCGGGCTACCCAGATGCATAGGCTAGCTATGCAATCCGATTAGAACTGGTGACGCAGGCCGATACCGGCAACAGTCGACTTGGTGTCGTCAAGGCCGTACATGTTCTTAG
This sequence comes from Pusillimonas sp., assembly GCA_036570485.1. Classification (GTDB taxonomy): domain Bacteria; phylum Pseudomonadota; class Gammaproteobacteria; order Burkholderiales; family Burkholderiaceae_B. Next base: position 3,991 of record DATCYE010000162.1, read on the forward strand.
CGTACGAACCGATTGCATACACATTAGTACGCTTGGACAGCGCGTAGGTGTAGCCCAAGCTGTAAACCTGCTGTTTTTCGAGCTCGTTCGAAACACCGCCAGCGGTGGTGTAATCGTCGAAGTCAGCCATTGCCCACGAAGCCATGATCTTGCCAGCACCCAAAGGAGCGCTCAGGCCGACCGTGTACAGATTGGCTTTCAGGTCATCGATGAACACATCGCCGCCCTTGATATCGCCGTAGGAAAGAGCATTGATCAAACCATCACGCGTTTGGCCGAAACCAGCGTGCAGCTTGACCACTTCGAAGTCGTAGCTCAAGCCCAAGTTCCACTGCTTGACTTTGCCTTCGCCACGAGCGCCAGCTACGGTACCAACTTTTTCACCACTTGCCGTTACCAAACTACCTTCCTGGTCGAACTCACCAAGACCACGAGCGTCACGCTTGATCTGGTCATAAGTCAACGCAGCACCGATGGGGCCGTTTGCGTAACGAATACCGGTCGTGATGCCTTTGACGTTAGGATCGTCTTCGCCGTCTACGTCATACGCTTGTGCGCCGTCGGTATTGAACGAATAGCCGACGCCAAACTGGAAGCCGGAGAAGTTGGGGGTTTGGTACATGACCATGTTGTCCCAACGGGTGGTGTTGGCAGAACCAAAGGTAGCACCAATGTTGGCTTGACCGAAGCTAGCGCCGAAGGGGCTGGCTACGTCACCAAAGTACTTGGATGCGATGTTGGTTTGACGACCCAGGTCCAGACGGCCCCAGCTGTCGCTTTGCAGGCCGATGGTGGCTTGGCGACCGAACAAACGGCCACCTTGAGCCGATTTACCGGTCGAGCTGTCGTAACCGCTTTCCAATTGGAACACAGCGCGCAGACCATCGCCCAGATCTTCAGCACCTTTCAGGCCCCAACGACTACCGGACTGAACGCCATTGACGAGACCCAATTTCTTGGAATCAACATTTGTAGCACCAGCAGGACGTTGAGTGCCAATCTTGGCACCATCATACGATTCAACTTTGTTGTAACCGATACCGGTATCGATAATGCCGTAAAGGGTAACCGATGTTTCTGCCTGAGCAACGCCGAAGAAACCGACGGTGAGAGCAGCAGCGAGCAGAGTCTTTTTCATGTAAGAAATCTCCGTAGATTTGAGTAACTAGAGCAGCGACGACCAAACTGTGCTGCTGCTCTTTCTAACTCCGCGATGGGAAGTTGCTGCTATTGCATCAAAATTCGGGGCTTGTGGCTATGACCGTGTAGGCAAAAGTGGCCTTTTTCGCACTCCATGTGGGCATAAAACAACAAAACCGTGTTTTTCCCATGCTTTCGTAGGGGTTTACCCGCCCTTGATTCGTTGCCTGCGGGCCACACTTTTAAGCGCTGTTTTTTATTGATATTAATTTTAATTAATCAGCGCAGCGCCTTGTTTCCATTGAAAGTTTTACACTTGCACGGCACTGTTATTTTTTGTTTTATTTTCAAAGATTTACCATCAAAGACAGGTAAAAAACCCGGTTTTCAAAGCCCACGCAAGTGGTTGTCCCAGGCCAGATCGGCGCCGCGCGCCAGCGTTTCAGGTTGCGGCTTACCCGCCAGCAGGCGCGCCAGTTCGCCCCGGCCGCTGCTGGCCAAAAAGCCTTGTTTTGCCAGCGGTGCCACGCCGCAGCCATCGAACAGACGGGTAACGCCCAGGCAATGGCCGCTGGCCGCATCCCAAACCATAATTTGTCCGCCCACCGGGCTGGACGTGGCAATACGCGTTCCCGATGCATCGCAGGCCAAGGAGCCCACGTAGTTCTTCATACCGCGCAGGGCTTCGGGCGGCCCGGCAAACAACTGTACAGGCTCACCGCGCCGATGGCGGCCCACCAAAGGCGGATGCTCTTGTGCCGGTCCGGTATGCTGGCAACCGAACCAGACCGCGCCCCCGCCATCGACCACAAGGTGGCGTATGGACAAGCGGTTTAACGCCGCATCCAGGAACACCTGCTCCTGCAATGTGCCGCTATGCATATCTATATAGGCCAGCGACGGCTGCATATCGTTCGCATTCAACTGCAGCTTGCCATAGTCGGGATGCGTAAGAATGCCGCCATTGGCCACGCACAGCGTGCGGCCATCGGGCATCAGCACCACCTCATGCGGGCCCACTCCGTAGGTGGAAAACTCGCCAATACGCCGATAAGCGCCGCCTGCACCGGCGTCGTATATGCCCAGCACACCGCATCCGGTTTCATAATCGTTTTCGGTGGCAAGCATTAAGCGGCCATCGGGCGAGAACACGCCATGGCCGAAAAAGTGGCGGCCCGGCGCGACGGCAAGCTGTTGCGGCGGGCGCTTGCCTGCCGTATCGAAAGCCATGGCAAAGAAGCCCGGCTGCCTGCCAAACGCCACGACCCGCCCTTGCGCCGCATCGATGGCAAAGCTGTGCCCACGCCCGGGCAAGGGAACGACCCGTTGATCGTGCCCTTGTGCATTGAATAGCGCTGCCTCGAAACGGCCGGCGTTCTTGCGCGCCGCCAGATATAAAGAGGGCTCTGCGCCATTTAACATAGAGGGCTTGCCCGAAGCGCCGTCCTTTATATCCTTAACTGCGGCCGCCGAACCGGAGGCGACGCCAAGCGCCGGCGTGCCGGCCAGGCCACCACCGGCAGCCGTTGCCCAGGCCAGGAAGCGGCGCCGGTCAATCGCCATCGAGCGCATTAAAGCCTATCTTTACACCGAAAGCCGGCGCCATGTTTTCATCTATTACGCTTTTGGCATTCTTCAGTATCAGCGCTACCAGAGTCAGGCCGCGATAGCCCTCTTCTGTTTCAAGCAAGTCTTTGAAATCGCCCCGCAACGCTTGCAGGCTGTCGCGCGCTTGCACCAGCTCGTGCTGAACGCTGCCGTCTACCCAGTTTTCATCATCGCTATATATATAGGCGCCGGCTTTATAAAATTGCAGCATGCCTTGAACCGAAGCCGCCATGGCCTGCGCCGACAAACCGCTACGCCAGAACGGTGCCTTCTTGTACCGGGCCACTTGCATATCCGCGCCCAGTACGGGCATCAGCTTTACGTCCCGGGCAAATTGCAGGCCGGTGGACAAAGCCTTGATGGCTTCGGCGGCCACTTCTTGCTGGTTGAGATACAGGGCGTTGGTGGACGACGGCGCCGCAAACTGGCGGGCGTACTCGCCATCTGCTGCCCAAGCCTGGGCCAGCTGGCCCGCCACTGCCGCCAGGTTTCCGGCCACGGCGGTGGCGTAAGCGCAAGCACGCGTCTTGCTTTCTGCGTTTGCCTTGCCGCTGTCCGTGGCTTGCGCTTCGCTGGCAGCCAGCAGGCCGGCTTTGCCATACAACACATACTCCAATGCGGGCAGGCCTTGCAGGGCCACGCTTTGCGTGGCCAGACCCGCCGCGTCGGGCATGCTGCCATCGGCCTGCCCCAACAGGCCCTGCACCTGACGTAATGTGATGCCGCGCGGATCGGGCCAGAAATAAATGCGTTCGTAGCGGTTGGCGGCTACCAGCGGCCCAAAGCGCAGGAACTCAATGCCCGACCAGGCGCGAACCAATTCGGCGAAATCGGCCTTGAGCTTATCGGTAGTGGACGATGCCGGCACGGCGCACCAGGCGCCCAAACCGGCCTGTATCTGTTCGGCCGAGTGCTGAAAGCGCAGCATCGCGGGCGCTATATAGCCCTGCGCCAGCTTGCCACCCAGGTCAGCCGGCAACTGCCCTGCCCCCGCTGCGCCTGTAGCCGACAACAAGGCGATTGCCGCCCATCTATATATATAGGTAGTTATCGATGGCATTGCCGCCCCCACTATAAAGATTCCAGAAAGCGTATCAGGTCGGCGCGCTGCTGGGGTGTCATGGCCACCACCCGGTCGCGCGCCGCCTGTGCTTCGCCGCCGTGCCACAGCACGGCTTCCAACAGGGTTCGAGCCCGGCCATCGTGCAGCCAAGTCGCATTCGGGTTCACGGTTTTGGTCAAGCCAGTACCCCATAGGGGCGGCGTGCGCCATTCTCGACCGCTTGCGCCGCCTTCGTCCTGCCCGTCGGCCAGCCCCGGCCCCATATCGTGCAGCAGCAGATCCGTATAAGGCCAGATCAGTTGAAAGCGGTGCTCGAGCCGCTCGGCATCGCGCCGCGTTACGTACTTGGGCACATGGCAGGCTATGCAATTAGATTCATAGAACAATTTTTTGCCGGCCAGCACGCGCTCATTGCCCACATCGCGCCGCTGCGGCAGCGCCAGGTTCTGCGAATAGACCGTGATGAAATCCATCAAGCGGGCAGGAACCTCATGCTCGCCCAGATGCGGCTGTGCGCCATGCGGCATGGCGCGGCAGTCCTTTTGTACCGGCGTGCAGTCGCCGTAATGGTTGGGGAGCATGGGTGTGGACAAGCCCATGTCGCCTGAAAATGCGTTAACCGACTGATGTTCCACCGTGGGCTGGCCGGCCTTCCAGTTAAAACGTCCCAGTACGCGTTCGCCCGTGCGAGAGTCTTTTATCCAATTAGGCCGGCCCGAAATACCGTCGCCATGATCGCGTTCGGCATGCGCCAGGATATCGTCCTGATGAATGGCCTCGAGCAGCCCCAGGCCCAGCATGGGCGGAGCCAGCCGAGGCGACAAGCCCGTGTCGGGGTGCAAAGGTCCATAGGCCAGATTTTCGATGCTGTATTCGGGATCCATCAATACGGCTGTTTCGCCGCCGCTCAGGGCCACGGGAACTTCGCGGTAGTCAATTTTGATTTGCCCCTCGGCTAGCAGGCCCGGCACCGCGAAAGGCTGCAACTGGTGCCCATAAACGGGATCAGGCAATGAGGCCACCTCGCCCCGATCCAGTCGCCTACGCGCATCTTCGCTGCTATCGGGCAAGGCAAGCCGCACCAGCAGCGCCACCGCATCGCTGCGTTGCAGGGGATCGAAGCCCGGCACCGTTCCCCTGCCATCTTTTACATGGCAACCCTGGCAGGACCGCGCATTGAACAAGGGCCCCAAACCGTCCGATGCCTGTGTCGACGATGGTGAGGACACCCAGTCCTTGCGGAACAAGCCGTTGCCCACCATGAATTCCTGGCGCCCTTCAAAGTCCAGATTGGCAGCCGGATGCGAAAAGATATCGGCGTTGATCAGCTTGCGCACCGTGCCGGCACCGCCCTGCATGAGCTCGAATTGCTCGGGCTTGCTGAAATCCACGCTGGGCTGCGTAATACGCTGGACCCGCTTGCGGTCTTTGGCGCTCAGGTCGGAGCGCGGCGTGGAAGCGCTGGCCGGGACAGCCAGCGCGACCGCCAAAATAAGAGTAGATACCGCTATATATTTCACGCTAGAACAATTTATGAAATTGATTGGTTGATTTGTTGATTTGTATCGGGCCTACTGGAATACAGCATTGGGATTGTCCAGGCTGTCGGACCCTTCCAGGGCGATATTGCCCAGCTCCAACGAGGCAATCACACGCTCTATGCTGCGGGTTTGCGCCACCAGGCCATCAATGGCTGCCTGCACCACGGCGTTACCCTGGGTATTGCCCTGCGCAATCATCTGGTCATAGGTTTCCACGGTTTCGGCGCGGTCTTTCATGGCCTGCATGGCCTTTAGTGTGGCGTCAAGCTTGCCGCGCAATTCGGCGTCCAGCCCTGCGTCGCGCGCCTTGACCAGGTCGGACAGACTGGGGCCTTTAACAGTGGAGCCATTCACGCGCTTGTACTCACCCAGGTACACATTCATCATGCCCACCTGATTGTAAAAATGCGAATTATGCGTGTTGTCGGAGAAGCAATCGTGCTCTTCTTCAGGGTCGTGCAGCATCAGGCCCAGCTTGATGCGCTCGCCGGCCAGCTCGCCGTACGACAGGCTGCCCAGACCGGTCAGCATGGCAGCCAAGCCCGCTTTCGGGTCTTCCTGCACGGCCAGGCGCGCCTGGCCGTCGGCCCGCCAGTTGCCGACCATTTCCTCCAGGTCCGCCACCAACAGGTCGGTGACCACCTGCAAATACTGGCCCCGGCGTTCGCAATGGCCGCCCGTGCAATTGGCTGAGTCAAAATCAGTATGTGGGCGGTTGCCGGCATGACGCTCCATGGGGGTGCCGCTACGCCCGGCCGGCGCGGGGCCGGTGCCGTTAAGGTCTTGGCCCCACAGCAAGAATTCGATCGCGTGATAGCCGGTCGACACGTTGGCTTCGTTGCCGTCGGCTTCGTGCAGCACCTCGCGCAGCAGTTCAGGCGTTATCGTCGAGACATCCACTGCTTTGCCGCCCACGCTCAGTTTCTTATTGGCAATAACATTGACGACGTAATAGGCATTGGCGTCGGAATCGGTGCCGTAAGAGGCGTCGACATAATCAATCATGCCTTCGTCCAGCGGCCAGGCATTGACCCTGCCCTCCCAGTCGTCCACGATGGGATTGCCGAAGCGCAAGGCTTCCGTTTGCTGATAAGGCACACGCGCTTTCAACCAGGCCTGGCGCGCATCGGCCAGTGCTTTGGCATTGGGGGCGGCGATCAGGGCCTTGACCGATTTTTGCAAATCTTTAGCCGTCGACAAGGCATCTTCATACTCGGCCAAGGCCACGTCGGCATAGGTCTTAACCACCGACTTTGGCTCAACCGCCGCATAAGCGCCCGTGATCATCGACGCGGCCAGGGCCGCTCCCAACAACAAATTACGCATGGTTTTATCGCTCCGTATTGGCAGCGCCCCCGTGACGCCGACTTTGGTTTAAGCAAAATGTAAGTGTAAACGATTTCTATTACCAATTCGGAATAGGATAC
>DATCYE010000163.1:0-7630 GCA_036570485.1 Pusillimonas sp.
CTTGTTCTTTCCCGCCTACATGCCGCGCGAGCTGTGCTTTGTCTATAAAAAAGAACTGCACTGGGTGCCTTTCTTCGGCTGGGGCCTGGCGCTGCTGCGCATGATACCCATCAACCGCGCCAAAGGAAGGGACGCCTTCGAACAGGTGGTACGCATCGGCCAACAGCGCATCGACGCCGGCCGCTGGCCCATTTTGTTTCCTGAAGGTACCCGCATCGCCCCCGGCAAGGTGGGACGCTACAAGTTGGGCGGCGCACTGCTGGCGACGCGCACCAATACGCCGATCATCCCGGTCGCACACAATGCCGGCGAATGCTGGCGTCGCAAGGCTTTCATCAAAAAGCCGGGGCTGGTCACCGTATCGATAGGCCCCCTGATCGACCCGACCGGCCTCACGCCGGACGCCGTGAACGAGAAAGTCCGCGACTGGATCGAATCCGAAATGCGCGTGCTCAATCCCGAACGCTATGGAATCGACTAGGCAATTAAAGCTGTTTTCAGATGATACGGCGGCGGCAGCGCCGACCATGCAGTCCACTCCTGCGCAGCCCGCTCCCGCCCCGCCGCCAGCCGTCGAACCGGCTCTGGCTGCCACAACCCGCCCGCCTTCGCTGCCACAGAACGCTCGCTGGCGTGAAGTGGCCACCCCGGCGCAGCCTATAGGTTTCGTGCTGCAGCGTTCGCGCCGCAAAAGCATAGGCCTGACCATTAACGACGACGGGCTGCAAGTGACTGCGCCCAACTGGGTAACGCTGGGGCAGATCGACGCCGCCGTAGTGGAAAAAGCCTCATGGATCATAGACAAATTGCGGGCGCTGCGAGCGCGGCAAAAACATCTGGCCACCGCCGACACCTTATGGCAGCAAGGCGGCGCAATTCCTTATCTGGGCCGGCGCATCGTTCTTGATCTGAATAGCGCCATCAAGACAACAACATTCGGCGGCATGCCATTCGAACCCAGGAACGGCGATGTCCTGAGTCTGGCGCTGCCTGCCGATGCCGACCGCGCGCGTATACGCGACAGTGTCCATTCGTGGCTGCAACAACAGGCGGGCGCCTGGTTTGGACAGCGCCTGCAACATTTCCTGGATGCCAACCAACTGACCATCCGGCGCTGGCGGCTGTCCTCCGCCGCGACACGCTGGGGCTCATGCAGCAGCGATGGCAACATCATGCTTAACTGGCGCCTGATACACTTCGAGCATGACGTCATCGATTACGTCATTGCCCACGAAATAGCGCACCTGCGCGAAATGAATCACAGCCAGGACTTCTGGCGCGAAGTCGGCCGCATCCTGCCCGGCTTCGAGCGTTCGCGCGATGTGCTGCGGCAACACAACCCAGGCTCGCTTCCACTGATTTGAAGCGCGCCCGCCTTTTCAAACCTTCATTTCAAGGAGATTCCCTTGCGTTTACTACACACCATGCTGCGCGTAGGCGATCTGGATCGTTCACTGGCCTTCTACACCAATGTATTGGGCATGAAACTGCTGCGCAGCAAAGAGTATCCCGATGGGAAATTCACCCTGGCTTTTGTCGGCTACCAAGATGAAGAAGAAGGCGCCGTCATCGAACTGACCCACAACTGGGACACACCGTCGTACGACCTGGGCAACGGCTATGGCCATATCGCCCTTGAAGTCGAGGACGCCTACGACGCCTGTGCCCGAATCAAGGAAAAAGGCGGCAAGGTGGTTCGCGAAGCCGGCCCCATGAAACACGGTCAGACCGTCATTGCCTTCGTGGAAGACCCTGACGGCTACAAGATAGAACTAATCCAGCGCAAGGCAAGGGTCGACTAAACCCCTTGCTTGCTAAGCCGACGGCCGGGCAAGCTCGCCCGGCCCGAAGTCGTCAACCTCGATCACCTGCGCAACCACGTTTTCAGCCGCCTCCAGCACCTTGGCCTGCTCGTCTGTGATAGCCCCTTTTTCGTGGGCCAGACGCCAGTCTTTCAGACCCGCATGCTTGATGCGATCCAGCAGCGGCTGCGCCTCGATGACCAGTTCGTAGGCGCGTTCCAGCAGTTCCACACTGGGGCTGTCGTGGCCTTCCCAGACCGCGCCCACCAGACGATCACGGGTATCCGAAGGCTCCAGCAGCATGGTCGCGCACGTGGCCGTCAGTGCGTCCGACGGCGGCGAGGCACCCAACCCCGGCGGCAGCAACAAACCGCGCAACAGCCACGCAAGGCCGCGCGACGGAAAATTAAGCAGCACTTCATTCAAGCGTCTTTCGATGGTGGCGAACCCCTGTTGGGCGCAAAAACGCAGCAACGGTAAATCGGATTCAAGCCTGCCCTCGTCGTGCCAGCGCTTCAGTACAGCCGATACCAGAAAAAGCTCCGCCAGGACGTCACCCAGACGTGCCGAGAGCATTTCCTTGCGCTTCAAGCTGCCGCCCAGCATCAGCAAAGTAGCTTCGGCAATCAGGGCAAATGCCGCCGAGTAGCGCGACAAGCTGCGATAGTAAGGCGCCGCCAGCCCGGCCTCCCGGGGCGCAGCGGCAAACCGCCCGGCCGTCCAGGCCATGCCCGTGGCGCGCAGTGCGTTCTTTGCGCTGTGCGCCAGGTGCTTCCAGATAACGGCGTCGAACGCGTCTTCGCCCGCCTGCTGGTCGCTGTCGGCCAAGGCCACGACTTCTTGCATAAGCTGGGGATGCGATCGGATTGCCCCTTGCCCGAATACGATCAGGCTACGGGTAAGGATATTGGCGCCTTCCACCGTGATGCCCACCGGCAAGGCCCTGTACAGATTACCGAGGTAATTGCTGGGCCCGTCGATAACAGCCTTGCCAGCATGAATGTCCATGGCATCGTTCACCGATTGACGCATGCGTTCGGTGGCGTGCAGTTTCATGATGGCCGATATCACCGCGGGTTTGTAGCCGAGCTCAAGGCCCGCACAGGTATAGCGTCTGGCAGCCTCGACCAAGTAGGCATTGCCCGCCAGGCGCCCAAGTTTTTCCTGCACCCCCTCGAACTTGCCTATGGGTATGCCAAATTGCGTACGCACGCGCGCATAAGCGCCCGACGTATGGGCGGCGAATGTGCAGGCGGCCGCCGACAAGGACGGCAGGGAGATTCCCCTGCCCGCCGCGAGGGCGCTCATGAGCATCTGCCAGCCTTTGCCGGCCTGCTCGACGCCGCCGATCAGGGCGTCAAGGGGAACGAATACATCTTTGCCCTCGGTGGGGCCATTCTGAAATGCCTGTAAGGCCGGTAAATGCCTGCGCCCTGTTACCACGCCCGGCAAATGGGTAGGTACCAGCGCAACGGAAATACCCGGTTCGGGCTCGTCGCCTATCAGGCCGTCGGGATCGGACAGCTTGAACGCCAGGCCCAGCACGGTGGCAACCGGGCTCAAGGTAATGTAGCGCTTGCGCCAATTAAGCAAGATACCCAGAGTGTCGGCCCCGTCGACTATCCGTCGGCAAACCACACCCGTGTCGATCATGGATGCCGCGTCGGAGCCCGCTTCGGGACTGGTCAGGCCGAAGCAGGGGATTTCTTCGCCGCGCGCGAGCCGAGGCAGCCAGTAATCGCGCTGCTCTTGCGTGCCGAACTGCATCAGCAATTCGCCGGGCCCCAAAGAGTTGGGCACCATGACGGTGACTGCCGCCGTGACGGAACGCACGGAAATACGGCGCACCACTTCGGAGTGAGCGTAGGGCGAAAAACCCAAGCCGCCGTATTCCTGCGGAATAATCATGCCGAAGAAACCGTTATGCTTCAAGAACGCCCAGACGTCGGCGGGCAGGTCGGCATCGTGCCAGGTAATCTGCCAATCGTTCAACATGCGGCAAACCTGCGCCACAGGGCCGTCCATAAAGGCTTTTTCTTGCGGTGTCAGCGACACCGGCGGCACATCCAGCAGTTGGCGCCAATCGGGCTTGCCCGAAAACAGTTGGGCATTCCACCATACATCGCCTGCTTCGATGGCTTCCTTTTCGGTTGCCGACAATCTAGGCATGGCCTCGCGCGCCATGCGGTATAAAGGCTCGGTCAGCCACTGACGGCGCCAGGCTCTCCAGTTCATGTTGCTTCCTTTCCTGCTGTACACGATACGGCCATTATCTCCCGAAAGCGCAACGGCTGAACAGTAGCGTACCTTGATGCATGCCAGTTTGGGCAGAGTCTGCGACAATCTGATTCTGCCCACCACCGCCCATATGCGACGCTCCATGCTCAATACGCTCTGGCTTGCTTTTTTTATCGTGGCTTCAGTATCGGGCCTGTACCAATGGATCGCGCTGGACGATCCCGAGGTTTTTTCGCGCATTGTGCTGGGCCTGTTCGACATGGCCGAACTCTCCGTCCAGGTCATGATTCTGCTGTTCGGCACGCTGACCTTGTGGCTGGGCTTTCTGCGCATTGCCGAAGCGGCGGGGCTCATAGACACACTGGGCCGCTTGCTGGCGCCCTTATTTCGACGGCTCATGCCCGAAGTACCTCCCGGCCATCCCGCGCTGGGGCTGATCACCCTGAACTTTGCCGCCAATGGGCTGGGCCTGGACAATGCCGCCACCCCTATTGGCCTGCGTGCCATGCGTGAACTGCAATCGCTTAATCCGGATCCCAAATCAGCCAGTAATGCGCAGATCCTGTTCCTGGTCATGAATGCTTCGTCGCTCACCTTACTGCCGGTCAGCATTTTCATGTACCGCATTCAGCAAGGCGCCCCCGACCCGACGCTGGTCTTCCTGCCCATTTTGCTGGCCACTTCGGCATCGTCGCTGGCGGGCCTGCTGGCGGTGGCTTTCATGCAAAGGCTAAGGCTACACGACCCCGTAGTGCTGGCCTGGCTGGGCGGACTGGCCCTGCTGCTCGGCGGCTTCATGGCGCTGCTGGCCACCCTTAGCAGTGCGGCCATCGGCGCCATGTCGTCCCTTATGGGCAACCTGACGCTATTTAACATCATCATGGCCTTCCTGCTTGTAGGCGCACGAAAACGGGTGCCGGTTTACGAATGCTTTATCGAGGGCGCCAAAGAAGGTTTCGACATCGCGCGCAATCTCCTGCCTTACCTGGTCGCCATGCTGTGCGCCATCGGCGTATTGCGAGCTTCGGGAGCGCTGGATGTGGCGTTGGACGCCATACGATGGGTCGTGCATGCCGCAGGCCTGGATGCACGCTTCGTCGATGCCTTGCCCACCGCACTGGTAAAACCGTTCTCGGGTAGCGCGGCGCGTGCCATGCTTATCGAAACCATGCAGCATTTTGGGGTGGACAGCTTCCCTGCCCTGCTGGCCGCCACCATGCAAGGCAGCACCGAAACCACCTTCTATGTGCTGGCGGTGTATTTTGGCGCGGTCGGAATACAACGCGCACGACATGCCGTGGGTTGCGCGCTGATCGCCGACCTGGCCGGCGTGCTGGCATCCATAGCCGTCTGCTACTGGTTCTTCGGCTGACTTAACACGCCGGCATCCAGAAGGCTGTCGGCCAGCGCAATAAACTGCGCTACGGTAAGTTCTTCGGCCCTTGCGGTGGCGGGAATGCCCAGGCCTTCCCAATCGATCAGCCCAGCCCAATCGGCCAGCCCGCGCCGCAGCATCTTGCGCCTTTGCGCGAAAGCGCGCGCCACCAACTGCTCGAACGCCTTATCGCTTTTCGGCTTCAGGCGGGACTCGGGCAAGGGCACCATACGCACCACCGCCGATACGACGCGCGGCGGTGGATTGAAGGCTTCAGGAGCCACATCGAACAGCTTGTGCATGCGATAGCGCGACTGAAGCATGACCGACAAACGCCCGTAGTCGCTCGTGGACGGCTTGGCCACCATGCGGTCGATGACTTCGCGCTGAAGCATGAAATGTTGATCCACAACCTGCCCCGCGCAGTCCATCAGATGGAACAGCAAAGGGCTGGAAATGTTGTAGGGCAGATTGCCGACGATGCGCAGGTCGCTGCCCAGCGCGGAAAAGTCGACCTCTAGGGCATCGCCCTCGACGACAGACAAGCGCTCTGCGGGGTATTGCCGCCGCAAGCGCGCCGCCAGATCACGATCGATCTCGACCACGGTCAGCTTGTCGAGCATGCGCATCAGCGGTGCGGTCAAGGCAGACAAGCCCGGACCGATCTCAATGATTGCATCTTCGCGCTTGGGTGCGATTCCTCGTACGATGGCGTCTATGACACCTTCGTCGACCAGGAAGTGCTGCCCAAAACGCTTGCGTGCCTGATGAGTCATGGGATCAGCGGCTATTACGGTTGGACTGCGGATCCAGGCGATTGTCGATATAGGCCTGGCCACGCAATTGGCTGAGCCAGTCTTCGAACGCAGGCTCTACGCGGCGCTCGAACAGCGTCTGCCGCGCCTGCATGCGCTTGAACTCTTTTTCCATATTCTTGGTGCGACGCTCCAGCACCTGGATCAGGTGCCAGCCGAACTGCGACTTGACCGGCTCGCTGATCTGGCCCGGTTCAAGTGAGTTCATGGCCTGCTCGAAGGGCGGCACGGTTTCGCCTGGCGTAAGCCAACCCAAATCGCCGCCCTGCGGCGCCGAAACGTCGTCCGAATTGCGCTTGGCCAGCTCGGCGAAATCGGCACCATTGACCAGACGTTGGCGCAACTGCTTGAGCCTCTCTTCGGCCTTAGCGTCGGACATGACCTTGGTCGCCTTGATAAGAATATGGCGCGCATGCGTCTGGGTAACCATCATCGGCCCTTGCTGCTGGGCAGGCTGTGGCGCAACTGATTGCAATTCAGGTTGAGCCGGGCTCTGCCCGGGCTGGCCACGCGTCAGGACCTTGAGTATATGAAAGCCATTACCGCTTTGCACAATAGCGCTGATTTCGCCGGCCTTCAGATTCTGTGTGGCGCTGATGAACAGGTCGGGCCAACCGTTGACCGGCCGCACACCCAGCTCACCGCCCTTCAAGGCCTGCGGTCCATCGGACGAAGCCGCCGCCACACCGGCGAAGTCGGCGCCGCCGCGTACACGAGCCAATAAGTCCTCGGCCTTCGTGCGCAACTCTTGTACGCGCTTGGCGGGCGCGCCTTCGGGCACAGCCACCAGAATCTGAGCCAAGCCCAGTATTTGCGGGCCTTGTTGCTCTGCACTGGGCTGCTGCGCTGCTTGCTGCGGCCGGTTAAACCCGTTGCCCTGACTTTTTAGAAAGGCATCGACTTCGGCATCGGAAATGACAATAGTGCTATCTACCGTGCGCTGACGCAGAGCATCCAGGCGTACTTCCTGACGCAGATTACTTAAGTAGGTAGCCCAGGGTGTGCCGGATTTTTCGACTTCCTGGCGCAGCTTGGCGACGTCGATGCGGTTGCGCTGTGCAATGGTCTGGACCGCCTGATCGACCTGGGCATCCGAAACACGGATCCCCAGGCGCTCGGCCTCTTGGCGTTCGAGCTCTTCGGTGATCATGCGCTGCAATACCTGCTTTTGCAGCAAGCCCAGTTCGGGAACCGGAATATTCTGCCGTCGCAGCTGGTCCTGAGCCAACTGCGCCTGGGTGTTGACTTGCTGCAAGGTAATAACGTGCTTGTTGACCACAGCGGCAATGCCGTCGACGAATTGCTGCGACGGCTGTTGTGATTGAGCAGGCTGTGCTGGTTTGGCCACGGGCTTGGCCGCCCAAGCGACACCGCAGGACAGAGCACCCACCATGGAAATC
>DATCYE010000164.1:0-3943 GCA_036570485.1 Pusillimonas sp.
CATATCGATACTCCAGGTAGTGCATCATTGACTTGTCTAGACAAGTCGATTTGGAAAAAGCCGGACTCATCTCTGTAGGATCAGGCGGCAATCAAGGACATGGGTGGCGGCGCCTGATCTCTAAGCGCCGACCCTGAAAAAAGCAGCGATTCATCCAGATCGCCGCCGTAAAGCGTGTTCAGAAAAGGGCCGCTAAGTTCATCGACCGAACCGTCAAAGTGAATGCGGCCGGACTTGAGCGCCACCACGCGTTCGCAATAGCGCACGGCATAGTCGACTTGGTGCAAGGTGACCAAGACCGTCTTGCCATCGCGTTCGTTGATGTCGGACAGAATATCCATGACTTTGCGCGCCGATTCAGGGTCCAGCGAGGCTATCGGCTCGTCGGCCAGAATCACTTCGGCCTCCTGGGTCAGTGCGCGTGCGATCGCCACACGCTGCTGCTGTCCGCCCGACAAGGTCGAAGCACGCTGCTGGGCATAGTCGGCCAGGCCGACCCGCTCCAAAGCCGCCATGGCGCGTTCTTTTTCATCGGCATTGAACAAGCCCAGCGAGCCGCGCCAGCGCGGCATGCGCCCCAAGCGCCCCACCAGGACATTGCCCAGCACGCTAAGACGCCCAACCAGGTTGAACTGCTGAAAGATGTAGCCGATATCGCTGCGTACGTTGCGCACCTGCCTGTTCAGGCGCCCGCCCGCTTGCATCTGCTGGCCCAGAATGCGAATAGAGCTGGTGTCGTGTCTGTCACCGCAAGCCAGACCGGCCAGGTGACGCAACAAGGTGGATTTACCCGAGCCGGATGCGCCTATCAGCGCAAGCATTTCGCCCGGCTGCACGGCAAGGCCCAGATTGAACAAAACCTGTTTGCCGCCAAAGCTTTTATTCAAGCCCTCGACCTGGATAACTGAATTCATGTGCATATCCCAAGATGGCTGGCGACGCATCGCCTTCAATGCACGCATCTTAGAAACCGCATATGACGCCAAGATTAAGCCTGGATGACCGTTTCATGACGGCCATGAAACCTGCACTACCTGGGCAAAATCGCGCTCGTCCTGCATTGCGCAAAAATTTTATTGGACGGAAAAAATTACCTACGCTACTATTTAAATAGTAAACGATCTCATTATCATTATCATCAATACCTAAAACAAAACAGACGGGAATCCCATGCAGCAAGATAATCCGCAGCGCTATTTCGCGCCGACTTCGGGCGGCGTGCGTATCCATGGCAGCGGCTACACCGTCGTAAATGGGCAGATCGGCTACCAATTCAACAAGACCAGCAATGTCAGCTTAACGGTCAACAACCTGCTGGACAAAAAATACTACGAGAAAGTCAGCGGTGTTTCACGCCAGAATTTTTATGGCGAACCGCGCAGCATCATGCTGGCTTTAAAAACAGCCTGGTAGACGATTGCCAAACAAACACCTAGCCCAGACAGACCCTGAACAGATGAAAACCAATACAAGATTGCGATACCGTCTTGAGGTCGCGTCGCGCGCTCTAGCTGCCATCTGTGGCGGCTACGCGCTTACAGCGACGGCCAGCGGCTTATTGGCCCTGACACTGCCCATGCAAAGAGCGGATGCCGTGCTGACGGCCACATTGCTGTCGTTCACCCTTTACGCCTGTGCCGCCCTGTGGGCGTTCGCAGCGGGCAGCGCATTGCGCGCCTGGTTGGGCATAGGCGTGCCCACTATCGTTTGCACCTTGGGCATATTGGCCTGCCGGAGCCTGACATGAAAGAAACCTTTCGATTATCGATGGCATGGCTGCATGCCTGGTCCGGCCTGCTGACTTGCTGGGTGCTGTTCCTGGTGTTTGCCTCGGGCACCGCCTCGTACTTCCGCGATGAAATCACGTTATGGATGGAGCCCGAACTGCACGCGGCGGCGGCCATGCCGGTATCGTCCGCGCAGGCGGCACAAAGCGCCGTCGACTTTCTGCAAAAGGAAGCGGCCGGTGCATCGCGCTGGTTCATTACCTTGCCGGATGCGCGTACCGTTGAAACCAAAGTGGCCTGGATCGATCCGGCAATCAAGAACGAGCAGGGCCGCCCCGCGATCAAACGAGCCAGCTTGAGTCCGGCAACGGGTCAGCGGCTGGATGAGGTCAGGGAAACGCGCGGCGGCGATTTTCTTTATCGGCTGCATTACGAACTGCATTACATTCCCAGAACCGTGGCGCGCTGGATCGTTGCGTTCTGCACCATGTTCATGCTGGTGGCGATTATCAGCGGCATCGTCACGCATAAGCGCATTTTCAAGGATTTTTTTACCTTCAGGCCGCGCAAAGGCCAGCGCTCCTGGATGGACGCCCACAATGTCGTCGCCGTGCTGGCACTGCCCTATCACTTGATGATCACCTACACAGGCCTGGTAGCCTTGATGTTCATCGTTATGCCATCCCCCGTGCAACTGGCCTACCAGGGCAACGACAAAGCGTTCTTCACCGAGGCCTTCCCTCAGCCGAAAATCAGCAAGCCCGATCATCGCCCAGCCGCCTTGACATCCATGACGCCGCTGATCGCGCAAGCCGAAGCACGCTGGAACGGCGTGCAGGCAGGCCGCATATTCATCGACAACCCGGGCGACACCCAGGCTAGTGTCAATGTCATCCGAAGGCTGGAGCAAGAAATTTCTTCCGTGCGCCAGTCCATGCAGTTCAACGGCGCTACCGGCGCGCTGATCGCAACAATGGGGGATCACCCAAGCGCGGCCGCCCAGTCCAGGGGCGTGCTGTTCGGCCTGCACATCGCCAACTTCGCCAACCCCTTGTTGCGGGCGCTATTCTTTCTATCGGGGCTGGCCGGATGCGTCATGGTCGCCACCGGCGCGCTGCTCTGGGCCATCAAGGAAAGGCAGCGCTGCGCCAAAGCATTAACCCAGGGGCGTCGCCACATCGGCTTGCACCTGGTCGATGGTCTGAACATCGGCGCCATCGCCGGCCTGCCCATCGCCTTTGCCGTCTACTTCTGGGCCAATCGCCTTCTGGCGCCGGGCCTGCAAGCGCGCGCCGCCCTGGAAATCGACAGTTTCTTCATCGCCTGGGGCGTGGCCGCCTTGCTGGCGCTGTTACGGCCGAATCGGCGCATGTGGCAATGGCAGCTTTTGATCGGCGGCAGTTTGTTCGCCCTGTTGCCAGTCTTGAATGCCATCACAACCGGCTCCCACCTGGGAGTAGCCTTGCTGCAAGGAAAAGGACCATGGGTGGTCGTGGGCTTTGACTTGTTCAGCCTGGGCTTCGGGCTTACCTTGCTGTATGCCGCCAAGAAACTAGGGGTGGCGCAGAAGCGGGCGCGGGTCGCCTCGCCCCGAAAACCTAAAGATCAGGGCGAAGGCCAAATACTGCAGGAGGCGCCATGAATATGCTGAGCTTCGCAACCGAATGGACACTGGCCTACTGCGGCTTCACCGCGCTAAGCCTGGGCATGGACCGCCACCATGCCGATATCCATGGCCGGGGCAGCGTACCGGGCAAGCAGCAACGCATACGCCTTCAGGCAAGCGGATCGCTGGCCTTGATGGCAAGTTACTTCATAAGTAGTCAGGCGGAAGGCTGGGCAATGGGCACGCTGTCATGCCTGGGAACCATGACGGCCGCAGCGCTGCCGCTGGCACTGCTACTGACCTATGCGCCGCAGAAAACCGCCATATTGGGAAAACTGGCAGGGCTGCTTGCGCTTGCTATTGGTATGGCCTGGATGGTTACGGCCGGCTAAGGCGCGCGCAAGCGCGGCAAGGCCTACCCTTTGAAGCATTAAAAAGCCCCAAAGACCGGACCTGAATCCGTCTTTGGGGCTTCTTGCAAAGGCTGTCTGTACTGCGACGGCCTTTACTTCGTGGACTTGGTAATGGCGTTACCTACATTACTGATGTCTTCCCCTGCGCCGGCTACCGTATTGGCACAACCGGCCATCAGCAAGCAACCCAGCAAAGC
>DATCYE010000165.1:0-8358 GCA_036570485.1 Pusillimonas sp.
CGGCACGGGCTATTCCAACCTGAAATCAGTTAGAACGCTTTCGCCCGACGTATTGAAGATCGATAAGTCCTTTATTTTTGAGCTGGAGGACGCCACGCTACGCTCGAATCTGATACCCGAAATCGTCAATATTGCGCGTGCAATCAATGCTCAAGCCGTTGCCGAGGGTATAGAAAACATAGAACAGGCTCGGCTCCTGGCTCAGTTTGGTGTGCAATACGGTCAGGGTTATGCACTGGCACGCCCCATGGAGCTGGAGTCCTTCCTGGCTTTCATGGCTGCAAAAAGTTAGCCGGCGCAAGCACTCAGACTCATCCCGGGTTTTCCCCGCGAACCCCGAACCGCTGGCAGCCCGGAGCTAGACGCTGCGTACTATTTCAGAATTCAAGCGGCTAAGGATGGTCATGGCCGCGTTGCATTGGCGCGGATTGCGCGGATGCACCACCAACGACCAGCAGCCGGCCTGAGTGGCTTCCTGAACTCGCTGAATCACGATCTGATGGTCCGGTCTTGCGGTAACCAGTCCGCCTAGCAGCATGCCGCCGATAGCGGCGAAAAATATGATCGCACCCGCGCTGGCCTGTGGCGATGAAACGATGGCGGGCAGATCCATCGCGTACATCAAGCCCCAGGCGGCTATGCCGATGACGGCGCCGGCCACGCCCAGGATCAGATGTGCCCGCAAGGCCGTACGGGCGATTCCGTGCGATTCGGGCTCCAGCTTTTTTGAATAGTCTTTTTCATGAGGCCTGACCAGCCGCAACTGTGTGGCTTGCAAATCGGTTGTGGAGTGCAATGCAGCGGCTGCAGATGCCGCTGCGGCTTCGTTCTCGAATATTGCGGCGATCTTGGTCGTTGCCAGTTCACCAAATAGTGTTTGCCAAGCCATATAAATCCCCCCATCTACGGCATGCGCCGCCTGCCGCCTTGCAGCAATCGTCGTGCCTGGCGGTGACCGGTGGAGACATTTTCAAGAAGCCGGGATTGCCGGCACTGATGGGCTGGCGTCTACGGTTGGCTGGGGAGCCCCGCCTTTATCGACCGGCCCATGCCTGGATGGCTGGCCAAATGTCTTGGGGTGATTGGGCAATGGCGTCGGCTTGCCAATTGTGCAGGGCGGTTTCCTGGCCGCAATAGCCGTAAGCAGCCACCATAGTGGCCATGCCGGCGGCTTTGCCCGCGATGATGTCGCGCTGGTCGTCGCCCACATACATGCATTGCGAGGGCTCGAAACCTGCCTGTTTGGCCGCATGCAGCAGAGGTTCGGGATGCGGCTTGGCATGGCTGGTTGTATCGCCGCCGACCGTAACTGCGCATTCGGTATAAAGCCCCAGGTGCACGACCAGGGGGACAGCCAGGTATTCCATCTTGTTGGTGACGATGCCCCAGGCGTAGTCGTGATCCCTGAGCGTGGACAAAAGCTGTTTGACGCCGGGAAATAAGGTGGTGAGCGTCGTCATGTTCTGCTCGTAGTCTTCCAGGAACTGCTGGCGACAGGATTCATACTCGGGGTGATCGGGGTCCATGTCCAGGCCCGCTTTCAGAAGGCCCCGCGCACCATGCGATGCATAAGGCCGTAAGGCTTCATATGGCAGGGGCGCAAGGCCCTTGCGGGTTCTTTGCTTGTTGGCTGCGGCGGCAAGGTCGGGAGCGGTATCGGCAAGCGTGCCGTCGAAGTCGAATAAAACCAGTTTACGCATGGGGATCAGTTCTCGCGGCGGCTGGCCAGCAGGTAGTTGACCGACGTGTCGCCGCTAATCTTATACAGGTCGGTGATGGGGTTGTATTCCATGCCGGCCATTTGCACAAGGGTAAGGCCCGCCTGGCGCGCCGCTGCCGAAAGCTCGCTGGGCTTGATGAAGTTTTCGTAGCTATGCGTGCCTTTAGGCAGCATGCGTAAGACATATTCCGCCCCGACAATGGCAAACAGAAAGGATTTTGGATTGCGGTTCAGAGTGGAAAAAAACACCCAGCCGCCTGGTTTGACCAAGGTAGCGCACGCCCTGACGATGGATGCGGGGTCGGGTACGTGTTCCAGCATTTCCATGCAGGTGACCACGTCGTAATGAGACGGTTGCCGGCTGGCCATGTCTTCAGCGCTGATGGTTTGGTAATCGACCGGTACGCCGGATTCCAATCCGTGCAGCTTGGCAACTTTAAGGGATTTTTCGGCAAGATCGATGCCGGTTACCTGGGCGCCGGCCCGAGCCATGCTTTCGGCCAGTATGCCGCCTCCGCAACCCACGTCCAGCACCGTTTTGCCCGATAGCGAGCCCGCCTGATCCTGGATCCAGCCCAGGCGCAGCGGATTGATGGCGTGCAAGGGCTTGAATTCGCTTTCGGGGTCCCACCAGCGCGAAGCCAGGGCGCTGAATTTATCCAGTTCAGCCTGGTCGACGTTATGCTTGCTGCTGGCTGAGGAAGTGGCGGTCGTGTTCATGGGCTTTCCGGAAATGATAAGGGCCCCGCAATGCGGAGCCCTTATTGTAGCGTTTAACGCTGCAGGTATTACAGTGACGTATTACTTGCGGGTACCAACGATTTCGATCTCTACGCGGCGGTTCTGAGCACGGCCTTCGCGAGTCTTGTTCGAAGCGACGGGGCTGGATTCGCCCTTGCCTTCGACGTAGATGCGATCGGCGGCCATGCCCTTGCTGACCAGGTAGGTCTTGACTGCGTTGGCACGACGCTGCGACAGACCCAGGTTGTACTTTTCAGTACCGATGGAGTCGGTATGACCAGTTGCAATCAGGGTTTCCAGGTTGATCGTGTTGGCTTGAGCGGCAACTTGATCCAGAACCTGGCGGCCTTCCGGTTTAATGGTGGCTTTGTCGAAGTCGAAGAAAGTGTCGGCATTCAGGACAACTTTGCTTGCGGTAGGAGCGACCACCGGAGCTTGAGCCTGGGCGACTGGTACGCCGTCGCAGCCGGGGATGCCGGTAGCGGGGGTCCAGAAATTGTCGCGCCAGCACAGTTCGTTGGTGCCGTTTTTCCAAACGTCGCCAAACGGGTTGCGCCAGTTATCGACAGTTTGCGCAGATACCGCGCCAGACGCCGTAGCGGCGGCAATGGCGAGTGCTAGTGCGATTTTGGAGGGTTTATTCATGTTTCTCCTCGTTGAGCTTATTGCTGGTAAGTGACCGCAGCGAATCCCCGCCGCATATCAAGAAAACGGAGCCAGTATAGCAACGCCATGACGGAATCAAAGTGTTGCGCTGGATTCATGCGTGTTAGAGCGAATCTTACGGCATTTCTGGGCGGTTCGTTAAGCCCGAATGATACATATTCGCCAGATATCCGGATTTCTACCCTATCCCCTCGATAATTGTTGGTTTTAAACAACGTGCCTATCCCCTTAAAGTGGTTTATCAACTGAACCGGGGAAAGGGTGGATCTGGGCCGGCTTGCCGCGTGCACGGCGCTTGACTCGAATGTCTGGGAGCGCCGCAGTAGGGAAGTGCTAGAATTTCCCATTCGCCCGACATCGGCCCGACTTCACGATTTTTACGTTTAAGACACTCTATGGATTCCTTTGCCAAGGAGACCCTTCCAATTTCGTTGGAAGAGGAAATGCGCCGCAGCTATCTCGATTACGCCATGAGCGTGATTGTCGGGCGTGCCTTACCGGACGTTCGAGACGGTCTGAAACCCGTGCATCGGCGTGTGCTGTTCGCTATGCACGAACTGAACAACGACTGGAACCGCGCTTACAAGAAGTCGGCGCGTATTGTGGGCGATGTCATTGGTAAGTATCACCCTCACGGCGATTCGGCCGTTTACGACACTATCGTACGTATGGCGCAGGACTTCTCGTTGCGTTACATGCTGGTCGACGGGCAGGGCAACTTCGGTTCGGTCGACGGCGATAGCGCGGCGGCCATGCGGTACACCGAAATCCGCCTGGCAAAAATCGCGCACGAGATGCTGGGCGACATTGACCAGGAAACTGTCGATTTCGGCCCTAACTACGATGGCAGCGAAAGCGAGCCCCTGCTGTTGCCTTCGCGTCTGCCCAATTTGCTGGTCAACGGCAGCTCAGGTATTGCGGTGGGCATGGCGACCAACATTCCGCCCCATAACTTGTCCGAAGTCATCGACGGTTGCCTGTATGGCCTGCGCAATCCCGAATGCACCATCGACGAACTGATCGAATTGATTCCAGCCCCAGATTTCCCCACAGGCGGCATTATTTATGGCCTGTCCGGTGTGCGTGAAGGCTATCGCACGGGTCGGGGGCGCGTCATCATGCGTGCCAAAACCCACTTCGAAGACATGGATAAGGGCAATCGGCAAGCCATCATCGTCGATGCCATCCCGTATCAGGTCAATAAAAAGACGCTACAGGAAAAAATTGCCGAGCTGGTCAATGAAAAGAGAATAGAAGGTATTTCCGACATTCGCGACGAGTCCGACAAAGACGGCATGCGCTTGGTCATTGAACTGAAGCGCGGCGAAGTTCCGGAAGTCATTCTGAACAATCTGTACAAGAACACCCAGCTTCAAGATACCTTCGGCATGAATATGGTGGCTTTGGTCGATGGCCAGCCCCGCTTGCTGAATTTGAAGCAGATGGTCGAATACTTCCTGCTGCATCGTCGCGAAGTGGTGACGCGCCGAACGGTATTCCAACTGCGCAAGGCGCGCGAGCGCGGTCATGTGCTGGAAGGTCTGGCTGTTGCCCTGGCCAACATCGACGATTTCATCGCCATCATCAAGGCGGCGCCGACGCCTCCGGTGGCGCGCCAGGAATTGATGGCGCGCTCATGGGATTCGTCGCTGGTGCGCGAGATGCTGGCGCGGGCTGACCAGAGCGACACCCCGGGAGGCCGTTCGGCCTATCGTCCGGACACGCTGCCCGAGGGTTTTGGACTGCTGGACGACGGCTTGTACCGCCTAAGCGATACCCAGGCCCAGGAAATCCTGAACATGCGCTTGCAGCGCCTGACAGGGTTGGAGCAGGACAAGATCGTCGGCGAATACAAAGACATTATGGATACCATCGCCGATTTGCTGGATATTCTGGCGCGGCCCGAGCGCATCACCACCATCATCAGCGACGAGCTGCTTGCCATCAAGGCAGAGTTCTCTACCGCCACCAAAGACGTGCGCCGTTCGGATATCGAGCGCAATGCCACTGAACTGGACACCGAAGACCTGATCACTCCCATGGACATGGTGGTGACCTTGTCGCAGACCGGCTATATAAAAAGCCAGCCGCTGTCAGAGTACCGTTCGCAGAAGCGTGGCGGACGAGGCAAGCAGGCTACGGCCATGAAAGAAAACGACTGGATAGACCAGTTGTTTATTGCCAATACGCACGATTATCTGCTGTGTTTCTCCGATCGGGGCCGGGTGTACTGGCTGAAGGTCTGGGAAGTGCCGCAAGGCTCGCGCAACTCGCGCGGACGCCCCATTGTCAATATGTTCCCGCTGCTCGACGGCGAGAAAATCACCGTGGTGCTGGCCGTCAAGGAATTCAGCGACGATCACTATGTATTCATGGCCACCTCGCGCGGTACGGTCAAGAAAACGCCTTTGTCCGATTTCTCCAACCCACGTAAGGCTGGAATCATCGCCGTTGCGCTGGATGATGGCGATTACCTGATAGGCGCCGATCTTACCGACGGCAAGCACGATGTCATGCTCTTTTCCGACTCGGGCAAGGCGGTTCGCTTCGACGAAAATGACGTGCGCCCCATGGGCCGGACGGCTCGCGGCGTACGCGGCATGATGCTTGAAGAAGGTCAGGCCGTGATTGCCATGCTGGTGGCGGGCGACGAATCGCAAAGTGTGCTGACTGCCACCGAAAATGGTTTCGGCAAACGCACGTCCATCGTCGAGTACACGCGCCATGGGCGCGGCACCAAGGGCATGATTGCCATTCAGACCTCGGCGCGCAACGGCAAGGTAGTGGGGGCGGTGTTGGTCACGCCTTCGGATGAGATCATGCTGATCACGACGGGCGGCGTGCTGGTCCGTACACGGGTGGCTGAAATCCGCGAAATGGGCCGTGCAACGCAGGGCGTCACCCTTATCAGCGTGGACGACGACAGCATGCTGTCGGGCGTGCGCCGAGTGGTCGAAAGCGACGCCGACGACGACGTTATCGTTGAAATCAACGACGATGCGATGGAAGGGGCCGCAACTGACGATGATGCCGACGCATCACCGGATCAAGGTCAGCCTGCCGCAGACGACTCCGATTCCGAAGGTAGCGAGGATCAATCGTAATGCGACCATGGAATTTTTCGGCGGGCCCATCGGCCTTGCCGTTGGAAGTGCTGCAACAGGCAGCGGCCGAAATGACCGACTGGCACGGCTGCGGCATGTCGGTGATGGAAATGAGCCATCGGGGCAAGCAGTTTACGCAGATACGCAACGAAGCCGAGGCCGACCTGCGCGAATTGCTGAGTATTCCCGACGACTTCGAGGTTTTGTTCATGCAGGGTGGGGCGACGGCCGAGAACGCCATCGTGCCGCTGAATCTGATCGGCCGTAATGGCTCGGGCAAGGCCGACTACATTCTTACGGGCATCTGGTCCAATAAGTCTCACAAGGAAGCTCAGCGCTATGGCGATATTGCCATAGCGGCAAGCAGCGGCAGCGAGACCGTGCTGGATGGCGCCAAGCAGGCCCCCTGGACCTGGTTCCCCAATGTGCGTGACTGGCAGGTCAGGTCCGACGCGGCCTATTTGCACTTATGCAGCAACGAGACCATAGGCGGCGTCGAGTTCGCCGATTGGCCCGAAATGGCTGCACTGGGGGCGGCTAATGTGCCGCTGGTGGTGGATGCCTCGTCGCACTTCCTGTCGCGACCCATCGATTTCTCCAAGGCGTCCATGGTGTACGCCGGGGCGCAGAAAAATGCCGGGCCAGCGGGCGTGACTATCGTCATTGTGCGCAAAGATCTGTTGGGCCATGCCTTGCCGGTATGCCCATCTGCCTTCGATTATTCGAATGTGGCTGGTGCCGACTCGATGTTCAATACGCCGCCGACCTATGCTATTTATATTGCAGGCCTGGTGTTCAAGTGGCTTAAGCGCCAGGGCGGTGTGGCCGGCATACAGGCCGCCAACGCAGCCAAGGCGCAAGCCTTGTATTCCTATCTGGATAGCTCGCAGCTTTATGCGAACACGGTGCATGCGGCAGCGCGTTCGCGTATGAATGTGCCTTTCTTTTTGGCCGACGAGTCCTTGAATGCCGCCTTCTTGTCCGAGGCCGAGGCGGCGGGCTTGATGCAGTTGAAAGGACACAAGAGCGTGGGCGGCATGCGCGCCTCTATTTATAACGCCGTACCGCTGGAAGCGGTGCAAACGCTGGTTTCTTACTTGCAGGACTTCGAGCGCCGACATGGATAATTCTTTGCAAGCACGCCTGTTGCCATTGCGACAGCGCATCGACGAGCTGGATGAGCAAATCCTCGATCTGTTGAACCAACGGGCCAATACGGCGCAGGAAGTCGGCAAGGTTAAGCAGGACTTCGACCTGGACGGCCCGGTGCTCAAGCCCGAACGCGAAGCCATGGTTATCCGGCGTCTGCAGAAACTGAATAAAGGGCCGTTCACCGAGCAGGCCATCGATGCGGTCTGGACGCAAATTATCTCTACCTGTCGAGGACTCGAAAGCGTACTGACGGTTGCCTATCTGGGGCCGCAAGGTTCGTTTTCCGAACAGGCTGCGCTGGAGCATTTCGGTCATGCCGTTACGCGCCTGCGCTGCGACTCCTTCGATGAAGTTTTTCGCGCGGTCGAGGCGGGCCAGGCGAATGTGGGCATGGTTCCTGTCGAGAACTCCACGGAAGGAGCTGTCAATCGCACGCTCGACCTGTTGTTGAGCTCGCCCCTTAAGGTTTTGGGCGAGCGCTCGATAAAAATTCATCACAATTTGATGACCAAGTCCGGCTCGCTGGACGGCGTGACGCGTGTCATGGCGCATCCGCAGGCGCTTGCGCAGTGCCAGGCGTGGCTGACTCAGCATTATCCGCGTCTTGCACGCGATGCGGCATCCAGCAATGGCGAAGCGGCCCGCCTCGCGTCGCTCGATCCGACGGTGGCCGCGATTGCCGGCGCAACAGCGGCACAGGCCTGGGATTTACAAGTGGTGGCCTCGGGTATTCAGGACGATCCGCAGAACCGCACGCGCTTTTTGGCTGTCGGGGCCATAGAAACATTGCCCACCGATAGCGACAAGACCAGCATTATCCTTGCTGTGCCCAACCGCGCCGGCGCGGTGTACGACATGCTGGCCCCGCTGGCAGCCAACGGTGTTTCCATGACGCGGCTGGAATCGCGCCCGGCTCGCACCGGCCAATGGGAATATTATTTTTACGTCGATCTGCTGGGGCATCGCAATGAACCA
>DATCYE010000166.1:0-7373 GCA_036570485.1 Pusillimonas sp.
AGGCGCCTTATTGCCGCCCCCGGACCTGGACATCCACCTCGAATATGCAGAGATCGGGCGGCACGCCAGCCTAACAGCCCATAGCGACAAAGGAAAATTATGGCTGACGACACTTGCCCTTCCACATCCGGAATCTCCCCGGCAGGAGCCGCGCGGCGCCGGCTCATAACAACAGCGGGCAGTCTGTTCATTCTGCCCGTCATCCCCTCGCTGACTCAGGCTGCAACCATCGTTGCGGTCCGTACCTGGCCCGCCGACGAATACACACGTGTCACGCTGGAAATGGACAGCGAGCTCAAAGCGGAACACTTTACGCTGGAAAACCCCGACAGGCTGGTGGTGGACATTCAGGGCCTGAGCATCAACGCAACCATCAACAATCTGGTTTCCAAGATCAAACCGAACGATCCATATATCGGTTCCGTGCGAGTTGGTCAGAACAGGCCCGACGTGGTACGGCTGGTGCTCGACCTGAAACAGCCCATCGCGCCACAGGTATTCACGCTTAAACCCATAGGCGAATACAAATACCGCCTGGTGCTCGATTTGTATCCCAAGGTGGCCCAGGATCCCCTGATGGCCATCATGAACGACTTCGACAAAGATCCCTTGGCGGAAGTGCTGGAAGACCTGGCGCGAAATTCGCCTTCCGATGCGCCCGTGCCGTCGGTGCCTGGGCAGAAGCTTCCACCAGTGGCCAAGCAGCCCAGGGCGCCCGCCGCGCCCCCGCCCATCGCTTCCGCACCGCGCAACAACAGGCCCATACTGATTGCCCTGGATCCCGGCCATGGCGGTGAAGACCCGGGTGCCATCGGCCGCAGCGGCACGCGCGAAAAAGACATTGTCCTTAGCATCGCACGGCGGCTAAAGAAGCTGATCGATTCCCAGCCCAATATGCGGGCCTACCTGACCCGCGACAACGACTATTTCGTACCCTTGCACGTGCGGGTGCAAAAAGCACGCCGGGTCAAGGCCGACCTGTTCATTTCCATACATGCCGACGCCTGGATCAAGCCCAGTGCGCGCGGGTCTTCGGTGTTTGCGCTGTCCCAAAACGGTGCCACCAGCTCTGCGGCGCGCTGGATGGCCAAACGCGAAAACGAGGCCGACCTCATAGGCGGAGTCGATCTGGGTTCGCACAACAAACAAGTGGCACAGGTCTTACTGGACCTTTCCACAGCGGCGCAGATCAGCGATTCCGTACGCGTGGGCGACCGCATCCTGGGCGAGATCGGAAAAATCAACCGCCTGCATAAGAAAAGAGTTGAAAGAGCCGGGTTTGCCGTGCTTAAGGCGCCCGACATTCCATCCGTACTGGTCGAGACCGCCTTCATCAGCAATCCCGAGGAAGAGCGCCTGCTGCGCAGCCCCACGCACCAGGACAAGATCGCCCGCGCCATGCTGGCGGGTGTCACCGACTACTTTGCCTCTAGTCCGGCGCTTGCCCGCCGCGCCTGATCGCTGTGTTTGACATGGCCGCAGCCCGTCGGCAGGCGGCTATGTCGACGGGGACTTGCCCTTGAACAGCTTCCATAGCGCGCCCAGCACAACGGGCACGGCAGCGGCGCTAACCCCGATCAGCACAATCGTGCTCAGGTGCTCCTTGATGATGGGTACATTACCGAAAAAGTAACCCAGAGTCACCAGGCCACCCACCCATAGCACCGCGCCCGAAATATTGAAAAGCTGAAAACGCAGAACATTCATGCTGCCAACCCCGGCAACGAAAGGCGCAAAGGTACGAAAAATAGGCAAAAAACGGGACAGAACGATGGTCTTGCCACCGTGCTTTTCATAGAAGGCGTGCGTTTTGATCAGCGCATTTCTATCCAGAAAGCGGGAATCGCTGGTAAACACCTTGGGGCCGATATACCGGCCTATGGAATAATTGACCGTGTTGCCCAGCACGGCTGCCACGATCAATATGCCCGACAGCATGACCGGATCCAGCAGACCCGATGCGCCGAACGCGCCGGCAATGAACAGCAGCGAATCGCCGGGCAAAAATGGCAGCACCACCAGACCGGTTTCGCCAAAAATAATAAGAAACAACACCAGGTAAATCCATTCGCCATATTGCGTTACCCAGTCGCCCAGGAACTGGTCTATATGGAGAATCATGTTAAACAGATCAAGCATATTCACTACCGAAAAAAGTTATCGCAATATAGCCCGATCAGCGCCGCAGCAAAAGAACAACTGCCGCCGACCAGCTAAAATCAGCTTAATACGCAACACAATAACATTTGTCGCGCCGCACCCGGCCACGCTGCCGCAGGCTAGACATCAACGGAACCCCGCAATGCCAGATCGCCGCTCTATCGCCCAGCTTCCCGACCAGTTGATCAGTCAGATCGCTGCCGGCGAGGTCATCGAGCGACCGGCCTCGGTCCTGAAGGAATTGCTGGAAAACGCCATCGATGCAGGCGCCCGCACAATCGAAGTGCGTCTGGACGGCGGCGGCATCCGCCGGATTGCCGTCAGCGACGATGGCACAGGCATCCCGCAAGACGAGCTGGCATTGGCCCTGACGCGCCATGCCACCAACAAGATCACATCACTGGACGAACTGGAGTCGGTCGCATCCATGGGCTTCCGGGGCGAAGCACTGGCTTCGATTGCCTCGGTCGCGCGCCTCACCCTGACTTCGCGCAACGCCGATGCGCCTCATGCCTGGCAAATACAAGCTCCACAGGGCGCGCCCACACCCGCTTCGGGCTCTATCGGCACCACCATAGACGTGCGGCAGTTGTTCGACGAGGTGCCGGCTCGCCGTAAATTCCTGCGCGCCGAGGCCACCGAATACGGACACTGCGTCGACGCCCTGGATCGCATTGCGCTAGCCCAACCCCATATCGCCTTTCGACTCTTTCACAACGACAAGGCGCAGCGCAACTGGCGAGCCGGCGATATCGGGCAACGAGTTCGCGACGTGCTGGGCGCGGAATTTATTGAACAAGGCCTGGAAGTCTCGCACGAACACGGCCTGATCGCCTTGCAGGGCATCATCACGCGCCCCACCTATGCGCGCAGCCGCGCCGACCGGCAGTACCTTTATGTAAATGGGCGCTACGTCAAGGACCGCACCGTTGCGCACGCCATACGCCAGGCCTATGCCGATGTGCTGCACGGCGACCGCCAGCCCGCTTATGTGCTGTTCCTGGCCATCGATCCGGCCACCGTCGATGTCAACGTGCATCCGGCCAAGCACGAAGTACGGTTCCGCGACAGCGGCGCAATCCACCGCTTTGTGGGCCAAGCCCTGGGGCACGTGTTGTCCGCCGCAGGCGGCCACACGCTGGCCGGCCAAGGCGACCCCGCAGCCATGACCGAAGGCAACACGGCCAGCCCCGGCGCAGATCCTTCCTACTCTCATGCTCACACCAGCGCCTTGTCATCGGACAATACGCCGGCCCGGCCTTTTTCACCGCTAGACGGCCGCCCCCCCCTGCCTGCGTCTTTCCAGCCGCAACAGATGCAGCAGGCGTTTCGCTTGCGCGATCATGCAGCGAGCCAGCCGACTGATTGGCAATCGCTCTACCGCCCCATCGATGCCCCGGATATCGCGGCAAACGAGCGGGCCGCCCACACACCCGCCCATGAATTCCCCCTGGGCATGGCCTTGGGCCAACTGCACGGCATTTATATTCTGGCGCAGAACCAGGCGGGATTGGTGCTGGTCGACATGCATGCCGCGCACGAACGCGTGGTCTACGAGCAGCTGAAGAAAGCCATGGATGCTCAAAGCTTGCCGCGCCAAGAGCTGCTGGTTCCCGTCGTCTTCGGCGTCAGCGAGAAAGAAATCGGGCTGGTCGAAGAACACGCCGACACACTCGCCGAACTTGGCCTGGAACTGCGGGCAGCCGGCCCTGCATCGATTGCAGTGCGCGCAGTCCCGGCTTTGCTGGCCGGCGGCGATATCGAATCGCTGGCGCGCAATGTGCTGCGCGACCTGGCCAGTGTGGGTGTATCGCCGCGCCTGACCGAGCAGCGCAACGAATTGCTGTCCACCATGGCCTGCCATGGGTCAGTACGAGCCAACCGCCGTCTTACGCTGGACGAAATGAACGGCTTGCTGCGCAAAATGGAGCAAACCGAAAGAGCCGACCAATGCAACCATGGCCGCCCCACCTGGGTGCAATGGAAAGTGGGCGAACTCGACAAGCTTTTCATGCGCGGCCAATGAGTACTCCCATTATCTGCCTGGCCGGCCCGACCGCGGCTGGAAAAAGCGCGGCCACGCTGGCGCTGGCTCGCCGCTGGCCGATTGAAATTATCGTCATGGATTCGGCCACAATCTATCGCAGCATGGATATCGGCACGGCCAAACCTTCTGAAGAAGAACAGGCCAGGGTCCCGCGTCATTTGCTGAACATACGCGATCCGGCCCAGACCTATTCGGCAGCGCAGTTCCAGCACGATGCCGACGCCTTGATCGCCGACATCGCCTCCCGGGACAGGCTGCCGCTGCTTTGCGGCGGAACCATGATGTACTACAAGGCTTTGCGCGAAGGGCTGAACGAATTGCCGGTCGCCGACGCCGCCGTGCGCGCGGCCATAGAGAGCGAGGCGCGTGAGGTAGGCTGGCCCGAACTGCACCGTCAATTGTCGCACTACGACCCCGCCACCGCCGCCAGGCTGGCGCCCAACGATAGCCAGCGACTACAGAGGGCCATCGAAATCTATCGGGTCAGCGGCCGGCCCATGTCGGACTGGCTGAAAAGCGCGCCGGCACGGCAAAACGACACGCGGCAATTCATTACCGTCAGCCTGGAACCATCCGACCGCCTGGCGCTGCATGCACGTATTGCGCAGCGTTATCGGGCCATGCTGGAGCTGGGGCTGGTTAAAGAGGTGCGCGCACTGCATGAACGGGCCGATCTGCACACCGGCCTGCCATCGATACGCTGCGTAGGCTACCGGCAGCTTTGGGACTATCTGGATGGAAACATCAGCCTGGATCAGGCCGTGGAACAGGCCATTGCCGCAACCCGGCAACTGGCCAAGCGCCAGTTGACCTGGCTGCGATCGCTACCCGACAGACAGGTTGTGGACTGCCTGCTTGTGGATGCGGCCGATCAGGTGGTGGACGCAGTCGCCCCCTTCTGGCCTGCCGCGCGCTAGAGAAGGCGCGGCCTTTTACCAAGACCGCACACTCCTGAATTACAGAGCAGCCACCCGCAGCGCGGTGGTTTAGATAACGACCGTTTGCGGCGCGTCGGGGCTGCCCTGGGCCACGATTTCGCCCAGCTGGCTGACCTGCTCTCCGTGCGCAGCCAAGGTGGCCGCAATCGCGTCGGCCTTGGCCGCCGGCACAACAATGACCATGCCGATGCCGCAGTTGAATACCCTGTGCATTTCGGAGTCGGCGACGCCGCCATTTTGCTGCAACCAGCTAAAGAGCTCGGGCATGACCCAGGCATCGCGGTGCAGGCGCGCCGCCAGGCCGGGCTGCAAAATGCGCGGCACATTGTCCAGCAGACCGCCACCAGTGATGTGGGCCAGACCCTTGATGGCATCGCCATGCTCGGCCAGCGCAGCCAGAACCGATTTGACGTAAATACGGGTCGGCTCCATGACCACGTCTTCCAGCGGACGGCCACCCAGCTCTTGGCCGGGACGCGCATTGGCGTGGGTGAGTATCTTGCGCAACAGGGAAAAGCCGTTGGAATGCGCCCCGCTGGAGGCCAGCCCCAGGATCACGTCGCCCTGGGCAATGGACTTGCCGTCGATAATGCGCGATTTTTCGACCGCGCCCACGGCAAAGCCCGCCAGATCGTATTCGCCGTCGGGGTACATGCCCGGCATCTCGGCCGTTTCTCCACCTATGAGCGCGCAGCCGGCCAGTTCGCAACCCCTGGCGATACCGCCCACCACGCTGGCTGCCGTATCGACCGACAACTTGCCGCAGGCGAAATAGTCCAGAAAATATAGGGGTTCGGCACCCTGCACCAGGATGTCGTTGACGCTCATGGCGACCAGATCGATGCCCACGGTATCATGGCGCTTCCATTCGAAGGCCAGCCTAAGCTTGGTTCCAACCCCATCTGTACCCGACACCAGCACGGGCTCTTTCAGGTGGCGCGGCACTTCGAACAAGGCGCCAAACCCGCCTATACCGGCCATGACTCCGGCTCTCATGGTTTTGGCGGCCAGTGGCTTGATGCGATCGACCAATGCCTCTCCGGCATCGATATCGACCCCTGCATCGCGATAAGTCAGGGTAGCGGAATGTTTGTTTGTCATGAGAAATGCCGTGGGATGTGTAAGAATTGCGTGTTGAATTAAATACCAAGCCTGATTTTACGATGAACGCGGCAAAAAGACGCCCGGGCATGTGACAACCGATGTAATCGGGGGCCTTGACGTAGACGATACATGACTCAGCAACTGATACTTGACCTTCTGCCTCCCTCTGCGGCCTCGCTCGATAATTTCGTAGCCGGCGCCAACAACGCCGCCCTGGATGCCCTGCGTAATTGTCAGCCTGGCCGCGCCATTTACCTGTGGGGCGCTTCCGGCGCGGGCCGCAGCCATTTGCTGAAAGCGGTCGCCATCGGCGACGATACGCTTTATTTTGGCCCCGGCGACGCTCCCGCCACCCTGAAAGCCATTGCCACCGCCGAAACCCTGCCGTACCGGCTTATTGCGGTGGACGATGTGCAGCGTCTGGATGAAAACGGCCAAGCGGCCTTGTTCACCCTGTACAATCGCTGGCGTGAAGTGGCCGCCACGGGCAGCGGCTTCGCACTGGTGCTGGCGGGTGACCGCGCGCCACTGGCCATGCCCCTGCGGGAAGACTTGCGTACCCGACTGGGCTGGGATCTGGTATTCCGGCTGGAACTGCTTTCCGATGAAGACCGCGTACAGGCCCTGCGCACCAGAGCCGGCGAGCGGGGGCTGCAACTTTCCCCCGAAGTCATAGGCTGGGTACTGACTCATTATGCGCGCGACATGGGTCGCTTAAGCGCCTTGGTCGATGCCCTGGACCGCTACTCGCTGGAAAAACACCGGGCAATTACCTTGCCTTTACTGAAAGACCTGCTGGCCACCGACCAGCCAAACAGAGAACCCAATCACTCATAATGTCCGCTAAACGCCTGGCCCTGTTCGATCTCGACCACACCTTGCTGCCCCTTGACAGCGATTATCAATGGGCCGACTTTCTTGCCCGCACGGGCCGCGCCGGCGATCCCGCAGAAGCTCAGCGCCGTAACGAAGACCTGATGGAACGCTATAACGCGGGCAATCTGACAGCCGAAGAGTCGGCCGAGTTCATGTTGGGCCTGCTCACGCGCGGCAGCCCTATAGAACTGGCTGAATGGCACGAAGCCTTTATGGCAGAGGTCGTGCGCCCGGCAATCCTGCCTTCT
>DATCYE010000167.1:0-3971 GCA_036570485.1 Pusillimonas sp.
TTTACGCGGTGTACGTTGCGCAGGTTGGCCATTATTCGGGTTGGGCGGGTGCGCTGGCCCTGGCTATATTGGTGATTCCCGTGGTGGTGCGCTCAACCGACAATATGTTGATGCTGGTACCCAATAGTTTGCGCGAAGCCGCCGCCGCTCTGGGTAGTCCGCAATGGCGCGTCGTCATGTTTATCTGCTACAGGGCGGCCCGTTCTGGCATTATTACAGGCGTTCTGCTGGCGGTTGCCCGTATTTCGGGCGAGACGGCCCCCTTGTTGTTCACCGCACTGAACAATCAGTTCATGTCCATGAACATGAATGCGCCCATCGCCAACCTTCCTGTGGTCATCTTCCAATATGCCGCAAGCCCCTACGAAGACTGGAACCGTCTTGCCTGGGCCGGTGCCGTATTGATTACCTTGCTGGTGTTGGGCATTAATATTGTCGCTCGCACCCTTTTTCGTAAATAAAACGTGTACGGAGCTGTGCTCCTTGCCGGGAAACGACTATGCAAACCTCTACATCCGCTGAACGCACGAAACTGGAAGTCAAGAACCTGAACTTCTATTATGGCAAGTACCAAGCCATAAAAGATGTGAACCTGTCCATCAAGGAAAACAAGGTCACTGCGTTCATCGGCCCTTCGGGTTGCGGCAAGTCAACGCTGTTGCGCACCTTTAATCGCATGTACGAGCTCTACCCGGGCCAGCGCGCCGAAGGCGAAATCAATCTGGACGGCGAAAACCTGCTGACTTCCAAGATGGATATTTCCCTTATACGGGCCAAGGTCGGCATGGTGTTTCAAAAGCCCACGCCATTCCCCATGAGCATCTACGACAACATTGCCTTTGGCGTGCGTCTGTTCGAAAGACTCAGCAAGGGCGAAATGGATGAGCGCGTCGAATGGGCGCTGTCCAAGGCGGCACTATGGAACGAGGTTAAAGACAAACTCAATCAAAGCGGCAACAGCCTGTCGGGCGGCCAACAGCAGCGTCTTTGCATAGCACGCGGCGTGGCCATCAAACCCGAGGTCTTGCTGCTTGACGAGCCATGCTCTGCGCTCGACCCGATTTCGACGGCCAAAATTGAAGAGCTGATCGCTGAAATCAAGTCCGAATACACCGTGGTCATTGTGACGCACAACATGCAGCAGGCGGCCCGCTGTTCGGATTACACGGCTTATATGTATCTGGGCGAACTCATGGAGTTCGGCGAAACCGACCAGATCTTCGTTAAGCCGGCCCGCAAAGAAACCGAAGACTACATCACTGGCCGCTTCGGCTGATTGAAATCAACGGTAGCAGTTTTGACTTGACGGTTTCGGGCGAGGCTCGCATGCTGTTTGCTATGGGGAAAATGCAAGGACATTGCATTGTTCCGTATCCGCTGCAAGGAGAATGCCATGCCACAAGACTCTGGCACCACAGGCCGCTATCTAGTGCTGCTCTGCAAGGACAGGCCTCAGGACGGCATCCGCAAGCTTTCCGAAGCCACGGGCGTCAGCGTTGCCAGCGCCGCATCCACCGGCCAGACGGTGCGTTCGGGCGCGCTGGGTCTGCATTGTGCGATCGTTTTTGAAAAAATAGGGGTCGCGCTATTGCATTGTGCGCCGGACAGGCAGCGCTTGCAGGATATCCAGTCCCTTCAGGACGATAACGCCATTCTAGCTGTGGAGCTCGAAAGAACCGTACATGCAGTTGTGGAACCTGAGGCCGCCAGTGTCGACGAGACGACGGTTACCTGGGGGGTGCGGGCTATAGGCGCCGACGTGTCGACGCAGGCGGGAAATGGCGTAAAACTGGCGGTACTCGATACGGGCATTGATGCCGGGCACCCCGATTTTTCCGGGCGACAAATCGTCTCTCGTTCATTTGTAGATGACCAGGATGCGCATGACGGCAATGGCCATGGCACCCATTGCGCGGGCATTGCCTGCGGCCCCGCGTTTCCCACCGCCGCGCCGCGTTACGGGGTAGCCGGAGCCGCGCAGCTCTTTGTCGGCAAGGTGCTCGGAGACGAAGGCCGGGGCGACGACGGCGGCGTGCTGGAAGGAATCAATTGGGCCATCGAGAACCAATGCGATATTGTGTCCATGTCGTTGGGCAGCACGCTTGCGTCCGGTCAAACCTATTCCAAAGTATTCGAAGAGGTCGCCAAGCGCGCCCTGGAAGCTGGCACAGTCATTATTGCCGCGGCGGGCAACGACAGCCGCCGGCCGGATTACATAGCCCCCGTTTCCCACCCCGCGAACTGCCCTTCCATAGTGGCGGTGGCGGCGGTGGACCGCGACCTGAGCATTGCGCCTTTTTCCAGTGGCGGCCTAGTGCCGGATGGCGGTAAGGTTGATATTGCCGCGCCCGGCGTCGACATTCTATCCGCATGGCCGGGCGAACAGCGCTATAACACGATCAGCGGCACCAGCATGGCGACGCCCTTCGTTGCGGGCGTGGCGGCCTTGCATGCCGGCGGGCAGGGGCAGCCCCGTGGCGCGGCCCTGCTTCAGCGGCTTATGCAAAGCGTGACGCGCCTGAGTCTGCCCGAACGCGATGCCGGTGCAGGCTTGGTGAAGGCACCCTAGAATACGGAGGTCGCATGATGGCCTGCAAGAAACTTCAGATACTGGTCGAACAAGCCTCGCTGGAACGCTTTTCGGAAATCGTCGAGGATTGCCGGCGGGCGGGCATGGTTATCGAACGCCAAATGCGGTCCGTGGGTGTGTTTTCCGGCTTTGTCGAGGAAACCAGACTAGGCGATATCTACAACATAGCCGGTGTGCGCGAGGTCGAGGAAGCCCGCGACGTCCACGGCCTTGTTAGCCCGGACTCAGGATCTGCACCCAAGTAAAAGGCCGATTTCAATATCAAGGTTTACCCTCTGATTTTCTTATAAAGTCTGATTCGAGACAGTTAATGTACTTTTAGGATGAGTCTAGCCGTATTCCTTTTGATAATCTTCGTCGCATCCGTAGCCACACCCACAAGTAGAAACAACAACGGATAGCGCTCTTATACACGGCGAATAACAGCATCCTTGCGGCGTCACACACGTTGCACGTCGTAAAAATTCCCAGGTCGTTTGCATCCATTCCTTATCGGGAAGGGCGCAGCTTGGCCTAAGAAGCCACGGGGATGCTTTTTTTCAGCAGATCAAAGAAGTACTCAAAGGAGATAGGAAGTGAAAGACACACAAATCGATAATAACGAGACAGGCTCGACGAATCGTCGCAGCTTCCTTAAAACCGGCACCGGCGTCGCGGGCGGCTTGTTGGTTCCGGGCGCATATAGCTCTGCGGCTTTCGCCCAGAAAAAAGACTATCCAAAACTGGGTAACTATCCGGATGGCGTTGCGGGGGATACCGTGGTCGCGGGTCTTACACTGGACCTTACCGGCCCCTATTCCGCCGAAGGCGCTGGTCAGAAGCGCGGCTTCGAGCTGGCCGCCGAAATGATCAATAACGGCGACGCACGCGTCAAAAAAGTGTCGCCGCTGACCAAAACCGGCATTCTGGGCAAGAAGCTCGTGCTTGCCATCGGCGACGCCGAAACCAAGCCCAACAGCGCGGTGCAGGCCGCCACACGCTTCATTCGCCAGGACAAGGCCATGATGATCGCCGGCAGCGTCAGTAGCTCGGTTGCCATCGCGCTGCAAAACACGTGCGAGCGTGCAAAAACCTTGTACTTTCCAATTATCAGCGGTTCGAGCGATACCACCGGCAAGGATTGCCGCCGCTACGGCTTCCGTCTTTGCCACCACGCTTACACAGCATCCAAGGCAATTGCACCCGTGCTGGCCCAGGCATACGGCAAAAAAATGAAGGCGATCCACCTGGTTCCCGACTACAACTACGGCCACTCCATCCACCACTACATGAAGCAGTTCACCGAGGAGCAGGGCTGGACGACCATCGACAACCCGCAGATCCACCCCCTGGGCGCGACCGACTACAGCGCCTACCTGCTGAACATTGCCAATAGCGGCGC
>DATCYE010000168.1:0-7002 GCA_036570485.1 Pusillimonas sp.
ACAATACCCACCTGACAACGCTCGTAGGCCAGGCCTTCGCTAAGTATGGTTAGCGGGCCATTTTCAATCACCCCAACCTGAACGCCGCGATTGAGCAGGACACGGCGCGCGGCCGACCAATTGGCGCCGTCCGTTTTCTGCACATGCCTGCGGCCAAAGAAAAGCCCATTACTGCACGCCAAGCCCATATGCAGATCGCTTAACTGCAACACACGCGCAAGTAGCCGCGCAACCGTGGTTTTGCCTTTGCTGCCCGTGATTCCAAGCAGCGGAATATGTCCGATGTCTCCGGGCGGGAAAAGATGATCGACAATGGCCTGCCCCACCGGGCGAGGCGTGCCGGATGCGGGCTTCAGGTGCATAAGCAGCCCCGGACCCGCATTCACTTCCACAATCGCACCGCGCTGCTCATCGAGCGGAGCGGAAATGTCCTCGGCGACAAGATCGACGCCGGCGATGTCCAGGCCGACAATACGTGCCGCCAGCTCGACTGTCGCCGCCACGCTGGGGTGTACCGCATCGGTCACGTCGATGGATACATTGCCGTTGCGCTGTATAAGCACGCGACTGCCGGCAGCGGGGATAGCATCGGCCTGCAGATTTTGGCGCGCAAGCTCCAGGCGGGCGGCCGAATCGATACGTATGAGATTCAGGGGATGATCCTCGTCGCGGCCACGCCGTGGATCGGAATTCAATTGCAATTCAATCAGCTGTTGTACCGTATTCACGCCATCACCGACGACTGTGGCGGCATCGCCCCTGGCGGCTGCCACCATGCGCCCACCCACAACCAGAATACGATGTTCGTCGCCACGTACAAAACGCTCGACGACGACTCCGCTGCCTTCATCCACCGCAACGGCGAAGGCGGCCTCTACCTCGGCCAGCGTCGTCAAATTCGTGAACACGCCGCGCCCGTGGTTGCCGTCGGACGGCTTGATGACGACCGGCAGGCCAATGTCTTGCGCCGCCTCCCAGGCCTCTTGCACGTCGCTCACCAATCGGCCTTCGGGCACCGGCACGCCACAAGCCTGCAAGAGGCTCTTGGTCAGATCCTTGTTGCGCGATACGCTTTCCGCAATGGCACTGGTACGGTCGGTTTCGGCCGTCCAGATGCGCCGTTGCCTGGCGCCGTATCCCAATTGCACCAAGTTGGCTTCGCTTAAGCGGATGGTTGGAATATCCCTGTCATCGGCAGCCTCGACAATGCAGCCGGTACTGGGTCCAAGACGCAGATCTTCGGCCAGGTCGCGCAATTCGTCGACGGCCGCCTGCACGTCGAATGGACGGTCTTCAATCGCTGCCATGACCAGATCGCGGGCCGAATACAGCGCGGCCCGCGTCACCGGTTCGTGCCAGGCTCGCACGATGACCTTATATACCCCGCGCACCGACGTTTCACGAGCCCTTCCCAGACCGCCAGGCATGCCGGCCAGATTCTGCAGCTCAAGGGTAACGTGTTCCAGGATATGGGCCGGCCAGGTACCCTGGCGCAAGCGTTGCAGGAAGCCGCCGCGTTCACCGACGCTGCAGCGATGCTCGACCAATGACGGCAACCACGCCTCCAGGCGCTCGTTGAATCCGGGAATGATATTGGAAGGGTAGTCTTCCAGCTCCCCTATATCTACCCATGCCTCAATGACCGGACGGTACGCCCAGATACTGGGGCCGCGCAGCATCATCATGTTGATGAACTCGATGTATTTCGTTGGCATCTTGGGAGGGGGGATAAGAGCGATCAGGGAAACACGCAATTGAATGGAATGTATTTAACGG
The DNA here is from genome assembly GCA_036570485.1 of Pusillimonas sp. Taxonomy (GTDB): domain Bacteria; phylum Pseudomonadota; class Gammaproteobacteria; order Burkholderiales; family Burkholderiaceae_B. The sequence continues at coordinate 1,777 of DATCYE010000168.1, forward strand.
CAATTGGCCCCGGATGTGTTTGCCAAGACCCCTGGAAGAGAAGAAAATTATCACTCAGAGGCAAAAAAACCACACCTTTCCCCAGCCTTTTTACAAGGCGCGCGTATTCGAAGTGACAATATCGCACCTGCATCCTTACGATCCCCCTTTTTTTGGGGACGGAACGCCCCCTGTTCAATGAGCAAGAAACCTAACGAAAATCTTCCCGCAGCCGTCGACTTTCCCGACGACTGCCTTACCGCTCTCGCCCCACTGCTGGCCCAGGGTGAAACCGTGCTTGCCTGGCTAAGCACCGACCTGGATCCGCAGTTGCGTTTCGCGCCCGGCATGCTCGTGCTGACCCACAGGCAACTGCTGGTCAAAAAAGCCGGCGATGCCGACTGGCACGCATGGCCGCTGCAACCGGGACTGAAACTGCTGCATCACGATCATGCAGGCGTCGGCACGCTGGAGCTGCACGATGCGCAGGCCCGCCTGAGCATCTGGCGCTACACCCTCAGAAACAATCCCGCCGCTCTGCTGCTGGTAGAGCATTTCGAGCGCCTGCGCGGACAACCTGGCACCACCCCGGCGCAGACCGAGCCGGCCGATGCGCCGTTAAACGATTTTTCCCAGGCTCATTCCGCACCCTCGACATGGGCTCTGCTGCGGCTATGGCGCTTTGCCAGACCCTATCGAAACCCCTTGCTATTGGGCTTTGTTCTGACGGTGACATCCACTGCCGCCGCACTGGTCGCTCCTTATCTGACCATGCCTCTGATGGACGACATTCTTATTCCTATTCAGAACGGGAAGCCCATCGATTACGCTCTGGTGCGGCTCTACCTGGGCGGGCTGTTGCTGTCCTCGGCGCTGGCCTGGCTGCTGGGCTGGGGCCGCACCTACATCCTGGCCCGGGTTAGCGAACGCATCGGCGCCGACCTACGCACTGCCACCTATCAGCATTTGCAAACGCTGCCGCTGCAATACTTCGGTGGCAAGCGCACGGGCGACCTGATCTCCCGCATCGGGTCGGAGTCTGACCGCATCTGCATCTTCCTGTCGCTGCATTTGCTGGACTTCGCCACCGACGTGCTCATGATCTTCATGACGGCGGCCATCCTGTTTTCCATCAATCCCTGGTTGGCGGCGGTCACATTGATCCCCTTGCCTTTCATCGCGTGGATGATCCACATAGTGCGTGACCGGCTGCGTCACGGCTTCGAAAAAGTGGATCGCATCTGGTCCGAGATCACCAATGTATTGGCCGACACCATACCCGGCATACGCGTGGTCAAAGCCTTTGCCCAGGAAAAGCGCGAGGTGGCGCGCTTTCGCGAAGCCAACAACCGCAACCTGACGGTCAACGATCGGGTCAACACCTTGTGGTCGCTGTTCGCACCCACGGTAACCTTGTTGACAGAAATAGGGCTGCTGGTCGTTTGGGCTTTCGGCATCTGGCTGGTGGCACACAACCAAATAACCGTCGGCGTCCTGACCGCCTTCCTGACCTACATCGGACGCTTCTACCTGCGGCTGGACTCCATGAGCCGCATCGTTTCGTTCACGCAGAAAGCCGCCGCCGGCGCCAAGCGCATCTTCGACATACTTGATCATGTGTCGACCGTGCCGGAACCCACCCGGCCGGTACGCATCGAACACGTAAAGGGCCGGATCGAACTGCGCAACGTAGGCTTTCGTTATGGCAACCGTTCGGTCATGCGCCGCATCAACCTGGACATAGCGCCGGGCGAAATGATTGGCCTGGTCGGCCATAGCGGTTCGGGCAAAAGCACGCTCGTCAATTTGATCTGCCGCTTCTACGATGTATCGCAAGGCCAGATCCGCCTTGATGGTGCAGATATCCGCTCGCTATCCGTTTCCGACTATCGTCGCCACATCGGTCTGGTGCTGCAGGAGCCCTTCCTGTTTTTTGGGACGATTGCCGAAAACATTGCCTATGGCAAGCCGCAAGCCACCCGGCAAGAAATCATTGCCGCCGCCCGCGCAGCCAATGCGCATGAGTTCATCTTGCGCCTGCCGCACGGCTACGATTCGCTGGTTGGCGAACGCGGTCAGGCACTATCGGGGGGCGAGCGCCAGCGCATCTCGATAGCCCGCGCCCTGCTTATCGATCCCCCCATCCTGATTCTCGACGAAGCCACCTCGTCGGTCGACACCAGCACCGAAAAAGAGATACAGAAGGCACTGGACAACCTGGTTCGCGGCCGCACCACTATTTCCATTGCCCACCGCCTAAGCACCTTGCGTCAGGCAGACAGGCTGGTGGTACTGGACAAAGGCGAAATCGTCGAAGTGGGCCGGCATGATGAACTACTGGCCAAGAACGGACACTACTTCAAGCTCTACCAGGCGCAAGAACAAAGAATGAACCCCGGTTCAGCCGACGAAGACTGGATCGAAGACGAAGAAAGAGGCATTGCATGAAGCCCAGCACCACCGCCTATCGCCATGACCTGCTGCTGGAGCGCGACGCCTTCGGCCAGCTGCGCCTGCTAACCGACGATCAGCCCGGCAGGGCCGTAACGCCCGTGCGCAGTTTCCCTATTTCGGCGCCCGGCGAAGGCATTGCACTGGTCGACTCGGAGGGCGCGGAGCTGGCCTGGATAGAAAGCCTGGACGACTTGCCCGACGATCTGCGCTCGCTGTTGCAACAAGAGCTGGCAAGCCGCGAATTCATGCCGCGCATCCAGCGCATCCGGCAGGTGTCCAGCTTTGCCACGCCCAGCACCTGGCAAGTGGAAACCGATAGGGGCGATACCGCCCTGCTGCTCAAGGCCGAAGAGGATATACGCCGGCTATCGGCCACAACGCTTTTGATCGTCGACGGCCATGGCATTCAATTTCTGATCGGCAACGTAAGCGAACTGGACAAGGGCAGCCGCCGCCTGCTTGATCACTTTTTATAGGCCGGCATGCGCCTGCGCGGGACGAGCGTCGGGAAACACCACTTGCGCCGTACCGGGACGCAGCAGGCGCACACACTCGCGGCTGGTATCTATGCATCCGCCGTCGCGGTAGACGCCGCCCGGATCGCGCAGACGCAACATGCGTTCCAGTATCCGTGCCACCTCGTCCGGGTCGCGCAGCGATTGCGCAACCCGCTCGTCAACGACATCGTCATCCACCTGCAGCTTGCCTGCCGCATCGCGATACGTCGCATTGCGCCAATGAAAAAGCTCCACGCATTTCGTCGTCAAGGTGAAAGGCTGATCGCGCTTCCAGAAATTGGTGAATAAACCGTCGCCCACATAAAACACCCAAGACCCCTCATAGCCTTCGACATTCGAGGAATGCTCGTCGGGGTTGCGGAACCACAGGCGGTCGCCGGGAATATAGTATTTGGGCGGCAAGGGTTCGGTCATCGAGCCGAATTCGTGCAGGAACACATCGTGAAACTGCCCCGACATAATGGCCCGCGTCTCCCATTGGCGTTGCAACATGGCCAGCAGGTCAGGATTGCAAGCCTCCAGCTCCTGCGCAATAGCCAGCAAAATCACATATTCGGTCGCCCGGTAGCAGGAAAAGGAATACAGTTTGTGGGAGCGGTCTGGCTGGGTGGTTTTTTGCAGGGCTTCGATCAGGCGCGCGCCATCTTTGACCGTGAAGCCGCGCTCTTCTGAATAGTCCCAGAATTCCTGTGGCCGCTCGGCGTGTTCCGTATCAAACGCCAGGGCGGTCAAACGAGCCGCCTGAACGATATTCCTGCGCACACGCAGCGCCGAGACCAGATCTGCATGACTGGGAAATATAAACGGGACGGGCGACAACAACAGGGCAATAAAAATCTCGCGATCCAGATCGTCCGGATTGCCGTAGGTATCCAGCGTAAGCGTTTGGCACAATTTCGTCGTATCGCTACCGGGCGCCCACTGAGCGGCCGTCCGGGCATTCAGCCGGAACTGTGCCCACTCACCGTCCGGCCCGGTATGCCGGGCCATATCCACATGCGCGTCCAGACCCAGCTTGCGTAGCTGGGCAATGCACGCTTGCAGCGACGGATCAAGAAGAGCCTCCGTTTCCGTATGAAGCAGAATCCCCGGCGATTGCCGGTCTATATCGTGTCGGAGTATTGCACTCATCGAACCTTGTCTCCCGAAAGGCAGAAAGCGGGTCATCGAAATTGCGCAATATTACTCTTGGCGTGGATTTTCTTATATGAAAATCGTAAATCTGTCGCCATCTGTAGACAGTAAACTTGGCGATGAGCGCTGCAACAATCATGCAACCACATAAACACACGGATGCCCAACTTGACCAAGCCTATTGCCCTATTTATTCTGGGCCATGCCGGAACCGGTAAATCCTTCCTGACCCGCCACTTTGTTTTGCAAGAGCAAAAGCATGGGCGTGCCTGGTGCGTGCTGGACAAGGACGTTGTCAGCGAATGCTGGTCGGGGCCTTTTCTGGAAAATTTAGGGGCCGACCCCAATGACCGTGACAGCCCCTTGTTCAAGGACAAGGTACGCGATCTGGAATACGCCAGTACATTGCGCATAGCCCGTGATCAGCTGGAGCTGGGCATGAACGTGGCCTTTCCCGGCCCCTGGAGCCGTGAACAGGCATCGGGAGCATTGTTTTCCATTCAGCAGCTTGGCCTGCCGCCCGAAACGCAGCTGCGCCACGTATGGCTGGAGCTGCCTTTGGAAGTTCGCAAGGATCGCATCGCCGCCCGGGCCGACCCGCGTGACGCATGGAAGCTTGCCCATTGGGACAGCTATGTCGATGCGCTCAAGCGGCCCGCAGCGGTTCAGGACGGGCGCGTACCTGTGCTGGACGCCAGCTTGCCGCTGCTCAGCCAGCTAGAGGCGCTGAGCGCGCTACTGCGGTAAAGTCGCAGCACACTCCATCGCCTGACCGCAAGGGCGCCACGGACAATTAAATAATGGATGCGAGACAATGAACATGCCTGCCCGATTCCTTTCGGACCACCCCAGTTTTTCTTCTGTCGTCGAAAGCTTCAAGCGGGGTCGGGCCACGCCCCGGGAATACCTGGAAACCTGTATCGCGGCGATTGATCGATACAACCCCACCATACAGGCCTTCACCTACACCAACCTGGACAAAGCGCGCACGCTGGCCGACCAGTCAACTGCCCGCTACCGCGGCGGCTCACCTTTGTCGCCCATAGACGGCATGCCTATCGGGGTCAAAGACATCATCGACACCATCGACATGCCCACGCAAATGAACAGCCCCATCTATCAGGGTCACTATCCCAAAACC
>DATCYE010000169.1:0-4807 GCA_036570485.1 Pusillimonas sp.
GCCTTGGCGTATTTTCGCTTAAAATACCGTTTATCGCTGAGTTAACCGACAACTTGCGGGGCGATGTCAGTCTGTTTGAACAGGCTGCGAATAAATCCGCTAAAGCGTCGCGCCAAGATACAAACTGCCATGCAGACGTCCAAGGTGCAACGCGTTCCGTTCAACCTCTTAGCCGGGCAACCGGCGCTATATAGGACGTATCGCTGTGGTAAATAACGATTTCCTTTTTACTTCCGAATCTGTTTCCGAAGGCCATCCCGACAAAGTCGCGGATCAAATTTCCGACTCCATCCTTGACGCCATTTTTACGCAGGATCCCAATGCCCGCGTAGCAGCCGAAACCTTGTGCAACACAGGTTTGGTCGTACTGGCCGGCGAAATCACCACGACCGCCAATGTCGATTACATACAGGTTGCGCGCGACACCATCAAGCGCATCGGCTACGACAACACCGAATACGGTATCGACTACAAGGGCTGCGCGGTGCTGGTGGCCTACGACAAGCAGTCGCCCGATATCGCCCAAGGCGTCGATCGCACTAGCGAAGAAATCCTGAACCAGGGCGCCGGCGACCAGGGCCTGATGTTCGGCTACGCTTGCGACGAAACCCCCGACCTGATGCCGGCCCCCATCTGGTATGCGCACCGCCTGGTGCAGCGCCAAAGCGAACTGCGCAAAGACGGCCGCCTGCCCTGGCTGCGCCCCGATGCCAAGTCGCAGGTTACCTTCCGTTATGTCGATGGCAAGCCGGCCGAAGTCGACACCGTGGTGCTGTCCACGCAGCACGCGCCGGAAATTTCCCAAAGCGACATTCACGACGCGGTCATCGAGCACATCATCAAGCCCAGCTTTCCCGACGGGCTGCTTACACCCAAGACCAAGTTCATGATCAACCCGACCGGGGTGTTCGTGATTGGCGGCCCTCAGGGCGATTGCGGTCTTACCGGCCGCAAGATCATTGTCGATACCTACGGCGGCGCGTGCCCGCACGGCGGCGGCGCGTTCTCGGGCAAAGACCCTTCCAAGGTCGACCGCTCAGCGGCTTATGCTGCGCGCTACGTGGCCAAGAACGTGGTGGCCGCAGGTTTGGCCCGCCAGTGCCAGGTACAGGTCAGCTATGCCATCGGTGTGGCTGAACCCATCAATATTACGGTCTACACTGAAGGCACGGGCGTGATTCCCGACGAGCAAATCGCCCGTCTGGTGCGCGAACACTTCGATCTGCGCCCCAAAGGCATCATCAATATGCTCGATCTGCTGCGCCCCATCTACAGCAAGACCGCCGCGTATGGCCACTTTGGTCGTGCCGAGCCTGAGTTCACCTGGGAAGCCACCGACAAGGTGCAAGTCCTTAAACAGGCCGCCTAAGGCGCTTGTGCAGTTCACCGGGGCCTGCGGGCCCCGGCGCTTTTCAAGGAGTTTCTATGTTCGATGTCACTACACCGGTTGATCCGGCGGCGCTGCAAAAATCCGAAGGGGCCATGGAAACCGTCCAGGCGCAGCGCGATTCGTCGCATAGCCTGAGCCCCAGCGATTCCCCCTGCGTTGCCGTTTGCTCCACCCTGTACGATGAAATATGCAGGGGTTGCGGGCGTACGGCCATGGAAGTGGCTAATTGGGTGTTTCTGGACGAAGACGAGAAGCGGCAGGTTTGGCAACGCATCAAGGCCCAGGGCTATCCGCGCCGCCAGGGTTAAGCGCCGACAAAAGCCCGATTAATTACGCTACAATCATAGCCTTCCCGAGGGGCGCTGCAACGGTGTGGTCTACACACCGCTAGGCTCGGGATCATTTTTTCGTTTCAACGGCGCTCATCGTTCCCTGTACGGGCAAAGATGAGCACATGTCGCAACTTGCGATGTTTTGTTGAAGGCTCGGCGCTTTGGCTGGTACAGGCTAATTGGATGCCTACACCATGAATACTGCCGCTGACGCCACATTTACCGATTACAAAATTGCCGATATTGCCCTGGCGGGCTGGGGTCGTCGCGAGCTCGCGATTGCCGAAACCGAAATGCCGGGGCTGATGGCCACGCGCGAAGAATACGCCGCATCGCAGCCGCTTAAAGGCGCGCGCATTGCCGGTAGCCTGCACATGACGATTCAAACCGGTGTGCTGATTGAAACGCTCAAGGCGCTGGGCGCCGAAGTGCGTTGGGCTTCGTGCAATATTTTCTCCACGCAAGATCACGCCGCCGCTGCGATCGCCGCCAGCGGCACCGCTGTTTTCGCCGTCAAGGGCGAATCGCTGGAAGACTACTGGAACTACACGCACCAGATTTTCGAATGGCCCAATGGCCAGCATGCCAACATGATTCTGGACGATGGCGGCGATGCCACCATCTTGCTGCACCTGGGCACGAAGGCCGAGTCCGATATTTCGGTGCTGGACAAGCCGGGCAGCGAAGAAGAGCGTGTGCTGTTTGCGTCGATCAAGGCTCAACTGGCGCGCGACCCCAAGTGGTATTCCACGCGTCTTGCCCAAGTCAAGGGCGTGACCGAAGAAACCACGACTGGCGTGCACCGTCTGTACCAAATGTCGAAGAAGGGCGAGCTGGCCTTCCCGGCCATCAACGTCAACGATTCGGTTACCAAATCCAAGTTCGATAACTTGTACGGCTGTCGCGAGTCGCTGGTCGACGGCATCAAGCGCGCGACCGACGTCATGATCGCCGGCAAGGTTGCCGTGGTCTGCGGTTTCGGCGACGTGGGCAAGGGCTGCGCCCAGGCACTGGCGGCGCTGCGCGCCCAGGTCTGGGTAACCGAGGTCGATCCCATTTGTGCTTTGCAGGCTTCGATGGAAGGCTACAAGGTCGTGACATTGGACGAAGCTGCCGACAAGGCTGATATTTTCGTGACCGCCACCGGCAACTACCATGTGATCACGCGCGATCACATGGAGCGCATGAAGGATCAGGCCATCGTCTGCAATATTGGTCACTTCGATAACGAAATCGATGTCGCTTCGGTTGAAGGCCTTGAGTGGGAAGAAATCAAGCCGCAGGTCGATCACATTATTTTCCCCGACGGCAAGCGCATTATTTTGCTGGCCAAGGGTCGCCTGGTAAATCTGGGTTGCGCAACGGGACATCCTTCGTTCGTTATGTCGGCGTCGTTCACGAACCAGACTATCGCGCAAATCGAATTGTTCACGCGCGGCCAGGCTTACGAAAAAGGGCAGGTCTATGTGTTGCCCAAGCATCTGGACGAAAAAGTGGCGCGCCTGCACCTTAAAAAGCTGGGCGTGCAACTGACCGAGCTGCGCAAGGACCAGGCCGACTACATTAACGTGCCGGTGGCCGGCCCATACAAGCCTGATCACTACCGCTACTAAGCAGGTTTTGCAGTAAGCAAGTACGTCGCCGGGGGTGATCCCCGGCGGTTCACGCAGGACTTATCCAAGGAGTGCTGGTCATGGAAATTATTCTTGTCTGGATACTAAACGCGGTTGCATTGCTGGTCGTGGCCTATATTTTGCCGGGTATTACAGTTGCGTCTTTTGGGTCGGCACTGATTGCAGCGCTGGTGCTGGGTTTGTTGAATACGCTGGTCAAGCCGATACTAATTTTGCTGACGCTGCCCATTACCATCGTGACGCTGGGCTTGTTCCTGCTGGTGCTTAATGCATTGGTTTTTTGGTTTGCCGGTTCGGTGCTGAAGGGCTTCCAGGTCAATGGTTTCTGGTGGGCTGTGCTGGGCGCTTTCGTCTACAGCATTGTGTCGGGCCTTTTGTCTAGGTTGTTGGCTTCATGAGTAGTAATAAGCAGGCGATAAGTTTAGAGTTTTTTCCGCCGCGCGATATTGCGGCACAAGAAAAACTGGTGCGGTCGGCCAAGCAGTTGCTGGCATTGCATCCGGCGTATGTAAGCGTTACGTTCGGCGCGGGCGGGTCGACGCGTTCGGGTACGGCCGATACGGTACGTTTGATGCAGAACCTGGGCTGCGATGCGGCGCCGCATTTATCGTGCATAGGCGCTACGCGGGCGGTGCTGGCCGATATTCTTGATTCGTATCGCGAGCTGGGCATCCGGCGCATTGTGGCGTTGCGCGGCGATCTGCCTTCGGGCATGGGCGGGGATGCGGGCGAGCTGCATTACGCGAGTCAGTTGGTGGAGTTCATACGGCAGCATAGCGGCGATTGGTTCAACATCGAGGTGGCGGCCTACCCGGAAGTTCATCCGCAGGCGACTAGCGCAGCGGCTGATCTGGACCATTTCGTAGAGAAGGTGCGGGCGGGGGCGAATAGCGCGATTACGCAGTATTTTTTCAATGCGGATGCGTATTATGATTTTGTGGATCGGGCCCGCGCGAAGGGAGTGGATGTTCCTATTGTTCCGGGAATTATGCCGATCACGAATTATTCGCAGCTGGCGCGTTTTTCGAATATGTGCGGGGCGGAGATTCCGCGCTGGATGCGTTTAAGGCTGATGGATTTCGGCGACGACAAGGCGTCGATCAAGGCTTTTGGCGTGGATGTGATTTCCAGGCTGTCGCAAGATTTGCTGGATAGCGGGGCGCCTGGTTTGCATTTTTATACGCTGAATAATGCGGATGTGACTATGGGGATCTGGAAGCAGTTGCGGTTGGCTTGAAACTGCGTTTTTTGTGTTGAATTGCCGCTTGCCGCTTTGAACGCGGGCGGCTGGGTGGGGCGGGATGCCGGCACGGCGTGCTTGTTTCCGCGTCTGCCTCGTACAGGCGGGCGTCGGCCGAACTCCCTACGCTTCGCTCCGGTCAGACAGCGGCCGACGACATCCCCCGCCTTCCCTTCGTCAGCACGCGGCGCCCGCCTACCGCCGGCATCCC
>DATCYE010000170.1:0-9361 GCA_036570485.1 Pusillimonas sp.
GTTCATTGTTTCAGGCCCCGAGCTGGTCATTGCACAGTGTGCAAGCGGAATCATAGGGTCCATGCCGGCTCTCAATGCCCGCCCCCAGGGAGTCCTGACCCAGTGGCTAACCCAGATCGAGACCGCGCTGGCCGAATTGAAAGCCCAGCATCCGCAACGCGCGATTGCCCCATATGCCATCAATCACATTATTCATAAATCCAATGACCGGCTGGCCGAAGACCTGGCGGTGTGCGCTCAGCACAAAGTACCGCTCATCATCACCAGCTTGCGCGCGCCTAATGACGTTGTCGATACCGTGCACAGCTGGGGCGGCAAGGTCTTTCACGATGTGACGACACTGCGCCATGCCCAGAAAGCGCTGGATGCCGGGGTAGACGGCCTTATTCTGGTGTGCTCGGGCGCCGGCGGCCACGCCGGCACCCTTAGCCCCTTCGCCCTATTGGCAGAAGTGCGCAAGATGTACGACGGTCCGATCGCCTTGTCGGGATCCATCACACGCGGCCAGGACGTGCTGGCGGCAAGAGCCATGGGTGCCGACTTCGCCTACATAGGCACGCGTTTCATTGCCAGTGCCGAGGCCCGGGCGGACGAAGCCTACAAGCAGATGCTGGTACAGGCACGGGCGCAAGACATCATCTACACCCCTTACTTTACCGGCATCCCGGGCAATTATCTGAAGCCCAGCATTACGGCGGCCGGGCTGGATCCCGACAACCTGCCCACGGCCGGGTCCGAGCACAGCAATTTTGGCACCACCCGCAGCAAGCCCTGGCGGGATATCTGGGGCGCCGGCCAAGGCGTGGGCAGCATAGACAGCATTTTGCCTGTGCGGCAGATCGTCGAGAAACTCAAGGCTGAGTATCGTCAGGCCCATGCGCAACTGAATGACGGCTTTCTGGAAGACCGTTCATGATCAAAATCATTCCTGGCGATGCTTGCGTGACGCTGGTCATCGACCGCCCCGAACGGCGCAATGCGCTGACCAACGCCATGTATACGGACCTTGACCTGGCCTTGCAATCGGCCCAGTCAGAGGCAGGCTGCAACGCGATCATCCTGACCGGCTCGGGCGGTCATTTCACCGCCGGCAACGACCTTTCCGAATTTCAGGCCGAACGCGCCGCCGGCGACAGCCCTGCCCTGGCCTTCCTGCGTACGCTGGCCGGCATCGACGTGCCGGTCATCGCCGCCGTGGAGGGGCGCGCCGTCGGAGTCGGCGTGACCCTGCTTCAGCACTGCGACTTCGTCTATGCGGCAGACGACGCTCTGTTCAACCTGCCTTTCGTCTCGCTGGGTCTTTGCCCGGAAGGCGGCTCCAGCCTGCTCATGGCGCAAATGGTGGGCGCCCGCCGCACGGCTGAATGGCTATTGCTGGGCAAACCGTTCAGCGCACAAGAGGCCCTGGATAGCGGTTTCATCACCGCTATAACTCCCGCCGGACTTGCCTTGGATCATGCCAGGACGGTCGCCGCGCAACTGGCCGCTCAACCGGGACAAGCCCTGCGCAGCTCAAAGCGGATTTTACGGCTGGCAGGCCAGACGGCACTTGACCATGCCTTCGATGCGGAACGGGATCTTTTTACTGAAAGGCTGCGTTCGGAAGAGGCTCAGGCAGCTTTTCGGAAGTTTTTTGAAAAGAAAAAGAAATAGCCGTGGCGCGCAGCCAAACGTGTAATTCTGGGCTTGGCCCCGGGAATCGACATGTTTTTACATGATTTGCGACGAATAAACCACACTTTCCGACACCCTAGGGTTTACCCCTAGCTTTTACCTAGGGTTAACCCTATAATTACTTCTGTCAGCACATAACATCCTGTTCTGTCAGCACATAACCTTAATAGGTGAGGTAATTATGTCGGATCTTTCTTTCAACCAATACAGCCGTTTGAGCGATTCTCTTGAACGCGACTTGATGCGCAAAGCATTGAATGATGGAGAGTCTATTTCGATAGTTACCATGGGCCAAAAGACACTGTCGTCCGTAAAGAAAGGACTAATCGCCGTTTCGAATTACATGATCGCCGTTACGCGCGCCATGGACGAAGCCCGCGCTAAAGATGCGCGTTTTTCTCGGTCGCAGTGGTAATTGCCTGAGTAACCATCGAGCGTCGAATCTGACGCTTTAGGCTAAAAGCCTACCCATTCGGGGTAGGCTTTTGTTTTTTGCAGCGCATAAAAACACAGACGTACAGGCAGCCGCGACCCGTTTTGAAGACTTAAGGCTTGTTCAGCATGGCCTTGAGCATGCCCAGCCGCTCTTTGGGGCTTAGCGCTTTGGTGGCGGGATCTTCACTTACCGTAACGCCGCCTAGGCCCATTTCCTCGATAAAGCGGGAGCACTCGCGCACTACGTCTTCACGCGAGCGACGCCTTTTCTTGCACCAGGTCAGGTGCAGACTGCGCTGCGCGCGGGTAATGCCAACATACATCAGCCTACGCTCTTCTTGTATGCGCAATGCCAAAGCTTCGGCCGCCGTGGCCGGATCCAGATCTTCTTCGTCGCGGCCCAGGTGCGGCAACAAGCCCTCTTCGACCCCCACTAAATAGACATGCGGATATTCCAGCCCCTTGGACGCATGCAAGGTAGAGAGCTTGACCGCATCGGGCTCTTCGTCGTCGCCCCGTTCCAACATGGTCACCAGGGCAACGTGCTGGACCAGGTCCAGCAAACCCATATTGTCCTCATCGGCCTTGCGCTTTAGCCAGCCCACAAACTCCAGTACATTTTGCCAGCGATTCTGCGCCGGCCGCTCTTCCAGCGTGTCGTACAGGTAGCGCTCGTATTGGATGGCATTGAGTAGATCGTCCAGAATGGCTCCGGCCGAATCCTGCACAGCACCGTCCACACCGGTCTGGTCGGGATCGCCCGCCCCACCGCTTATCAGGCTGGCTTGGGCGGGACGCAATAACACCGCACCCGCCTTACGGCCGGCGCGCGATTGGATGCGCTGTATGAATTGGCCAAAAACCTGCAGGGGCTCAAGTTGCTTGCCGGCCAATTTATCGGCACCGTCGATTTCGAAGATTGCCTCGAACAAGGAAAGCTGACGCTCAGCGGCAAATTGGCCCAGCGCCTGCAAGGTGGCCTGCCCTATGCCTCGGCGCGGCGTAGTGGCTGCGCGGATGAAGGCCGGATCGTCATTATCGTTCGCAATAAGGCGCAAATACGCCAGAATGTCGCGTATTTCGGGTTTTTCGAAAAAACTTTGGCCGCCGGATATCGTGTAGGGTATCCGCAGATTGCGCAATGCCTGCTCAAAAATTCGTGCCTGATGATTACTGCGATACAGGACGGCAAAATCACGCCATTCGGCCTGCCGCTCGAAACGCGCCGCCGACAGCCGCACTGCGACCGATTCCGCCTCAGTTTCCTCATCGTTCATGGGTGTAACTTGTATGGGCTCGCCCACACCCAGATCGGACCAAAGCTTCTTGCCGAATAGATTCGGGTTTTTGCCTATGACCTGATTGGCGGCAGATAATATTCTTTGCACCGAACGGTAGTTTTGCTCCAACTTGATGACCTGGATCCCCGGATAGTCGGTGGTCAGGTTGGCCAGATTTTCTACGGTTGCTCCACGCCAGGCGTAAATCGCCTGGTCGTCGTCGCCGACCGCCGTGAACATCGCCCGCTGCCCGGTCAGCCATTGCACCAATCGATACTGGCATACATTGGTGTCCTGATACTCGTCTACCAGCAGATAATGCACCCGGGCCTGCCAGCGCTGCCTTACTTGCTCGTTGTGCTCGAGCAGCATGGCGGGCAGCCGTATCAGATCATCGAAATCAACCGACTGGTAGGCGGCCAGCGTAGCGCTGTAATTACGATAAATTTTGGCCGCCTCGACTTCGCTGGGCGAGGCAGCACTGCGATCCGCCGCGTCGGGGTCCATCAACGCGTTTTTCCAAAGCGAAATATTCTGCTGCACGGCGCGCAGACGCGCCTTGTCTGTCGTGGCCAGTAATTCCTGAATGATGGCCAGGGCGTCGGTGGAATCCAGAATGGAAAAGCTGGGCTTAAGCCCGGCATGCACCGCTTCTTCGCGCAAAAAACGCAGGCCCAGAGAATGGAAGGTACTGACGGTCAGGCCCTTGGCCAGCTTTGAATCGACCAACTGCTTGACCCGTTCATTCATTTCACGGGCGGCTTTATTGGTAAAGGTAAGCGCCACCACCTGTCTGGCCGGATATCCGCACTCGCGCAACAGATAGGCGATTTTTTGCGTGATGACGCGCGTCTTGCCGCTGCCGGCGCCGGCCAGCACCAGGCAGGGTCCATCAAGGTATAGCACCGCCTGACGCTGCATGGCGTTCAGGTCTGATGCAACAGTGTGGCCGCGCGACGAATTCAATGCCTGCCTTCCTATATTTCCAGTGGATCCACTTCAAGGTTGCAGCGCACGCGGCACGTGCGCGCCAGCTCGGCCAACGCAGGCGACCAGGTCGACAGGAAAATCTGCAAAGCCCGTCGGTTGGTGCTTTCCACCAATAATTGCGCCCGCTCTATATTAGCCACCCTGACCACCCGTAAGGGCACCGGGTCGTATAGCGTAAGCGACGCCGCGGTGGGATAGGCCAGGGCATCTTGCTGCGGCAAGGCGCGCGCGCGGGCCAGAAAGTCCAGCGCATCGGCCAACTGGCGCGACTCGCTGGTCAGCAGGGCCTGGTAAGCGTAGGGCGGCAGCCCGATGGCTTCGCGCTCGTCTAGTGCATAGCGGGCAAAGCCTTGGTAGTCGTGGCGTATCAAGGCCTGGTATACGGATTGCTCCGGATAATCGGTCTGGATGATGACTTCGCCGCCCTTCACATGACGGCCGGCTCGGCCGGCTACCTGCATCAACTGTGCAAAAAGCCGCTCGGGCGCCCGAAAATCCTGCGCAAAAAGCATGGCGTCGGCATTCAATACGCCTACCAGGCCCAGATTGGTAAAGTCGTGCCCCTTGGCGACCATCTGCGTCCCCACCAGCAGATCGACATCGCCCGCATGCACCTTGGCAAACAAGGCGGCCGCGCTGCCTTTCAGCCGCGTGCTGTCGGCGTCGATCCGGGCGACGCGCGCCTGGGGAAAGAGTTCGGCAAGGTATTCTTCGATACGCTGGGTGCCCCGCCCCATAGGTTTCAAGTCTTGGTCGCCGCAATCGGGACAGGCATGCGGCACACGCGCCTGATGACCGCAATGATGGCATTGAAGGTAATTGCGCCGCCCTGCGGCGCGGTGCAGTACGGTATAGGCTGTACAGCGCGGACACTGGCTGACCCAGGCGCAAGAGGCGCAATTGAGCACAGGGGCATAGCCCCGCCGGTTCAGGAATATAAGTGATTGCTGGCCGCTTTCCAGCCGCTTGCCCAAAGCCTCAATGAGCTGCGGGGAAAAACCCTGCTGCAGGGCCAAACGGCGGGTATCGACCAGGCGCACTTGGGGCAGACCGACGTCGCGGGCGCGTTGCGCCAGGGTAAAGCGCAAATAATGGCCTTTCTCGGCATGCTTCCAGCTTTCCAGCGATGGCGTAGCCGAACCCAGGACCGCCGGTATGTCCAGATCGCGGGCACGCCACACGGCCAGATCGCGCGCGGAATAGCGCAAGCCGTCTTGCTGCTTATAAGATGTATCGTGCTCTTCGTCGACGATAATCAAACCCAGTTGAGGAATAGGCGCAAGAATCGCTAGGCGGGTACCCAGCAGTACCCGGGCCTGCCCACGCTGTATGCGCAACCAGGCGCCCAGGCGTTCACCGTCGGCCAGGCCGCTGTGCATGACCGCCAGAGCATCGGCCCCCGCCAGTCCGGCCAGCCTTGCGCGCAGCGATTGCTCTAACTGCGGCGTCAGGTTGATTTCCGGAACCATGAACAGTACCTGCTTTCCTCGCGCCAGCGCTGCCTGGATGGCATGCAGATAGACCTCGGTTTTTCCGCTGCCGGTCACGCCATGCAGAAGCACGGTTTTATGGTTTTGCAGTGCCTTAATCGCTTCAGCGGCGGCGGCCTGCTCGGCATTGAGCACGGGAGCCTGATCAGGCTCCATGGATTCCGGCGCAGGCTTTTTACGCTTATCCAGCCGCTGCACCGGCCCGCCTGCGGAACGCTTGCCCTGATAGGCTGTGACTTTGCGCAAACCGGCAGGCAGCGCCGGCAAAATGACTTCACCCAAAGGGCGTTGATAATATTGCGCCGCAAACGATGCCAGACGCAGCCAGTCGGCGGGCAAAGGCGGGGTATCGTCCAGCACTTGGTCGACGTCTTTGACCTGGCTGGGATCGAAGGCCGGCTGGGGCGGCATCGCCACGACGACACCCACCAACTTGCGGCGCCCGAAAGGCACGATAACCCGCTGGCCAATCTGCACGTCGGCGGGCGCCCGGTAATCGAACAATCCTAGCAAGGGAACATCCAACGCCACCTGCACCCAGCATCCCGGACGATCAACGCTATCGGCAGGCGTGGATAAGGTCACAGGTGTGGTGGATGAAGGCATCAATACTTAAAGTAAATTCTTGTTTAGCGTCTTAAACGCCCGTCGTTATGAGATTTAGATCTGCGAACGGGGGCCTGTGGATAACTTTGGGGAAAATTCTTATAACAACTTTGGGAAAGTCAACGGCCAAGCTTGGATAATATGGGAGTTTTCCAGGCGGGAAGATGAATACTTACTTAAAAACAATGACTTATATTTAAAACCCAAGTCTTGAAATACCTGCTCGAAACAATGCTGCACAGCATCGTAAACTGTGAACAACCTTGATGATCGAGCAGGAAAAATAAGGGTTTTACCCCTTGTTTGCAAGCAGAATTAGTGCTTGGAGCGGCTATAGGTATGAACCTCGTCGACCAGTACCTGGACCGCCGCCGGAGGGGTGAAGCGCGAGATTCCGTGGCCTAGATTAAAGACATGGCCACCGTTTCCGATCACGCCGAAGTCGTCGATGACCTTGCGCGCCTGAGCCCGGATGGCCGCTTCGCCGCCGAACATGGCCATGGGGTCAAGGTTGCCTTGCAGCGCAACAGAATCGCCCAGACGTTGACGCACCTGGTTCAAGTTGGCTGTCCAGTCGAGCCCAACGGCATCACAGCCGCTATCGGCTATGTTTTCTATCCATTGAGCGCCGCCCTTGGTGAAGACAATGACCGGTACCGCCCGCCCATCGTGATGGCGGATCAGGCCCTGAATGACTTTTTTCGTATAGGCCAGCGAAAATTCCTGGAACAGTCCGTCGGACAAGACACCGCCCCAACTGTCGAAGATCATGACGGCTTGCGCACCCGCCTGAATCTGGGCGTTCAGATAGTTTTGAGTGGTTTGCGCGTTGATCTCTAGAATGCGATGCAGTAAATCGGGACGGCTGTACAACATGGTTTTGATAAGACGGTAATCGCTGGAGCCTTGCCCTTCGACCATATAGCATCCCACAGTCCAGGGACTGCCCGCAAAGCCGATTAGCGGCACTTTTCCGGCTAGCTCTTTGCGTATCAGCGATACCGCATCAAAGACGTATTGCAAGCGCGACATATCGGGCACAGCCAATTTCTTGACATCGTCTTCGTGCCGGATGGGGTGTGCGAACTTGGGACCTTCGCCGGCCAGAAAATCCAGCCCCAGACCCATGGCGTCGGGAACGGTAAGAATGTCGGAAAAAAGAATGGCTGCATCCAGGTCGAAGCGCAACAGAGGCTGCAGCGTGACTTCACAGGCGTACTCGCGGTTTTGCGCCAAACCCATGAACGATCCCGCGCGAGCGCGGGTTTCGTTGTATTCGGGCAGGTAACGCCCTGCCTGGCGCATCAGCCATATGGGGGTGTAGGGTACCGGCTCTCGCATCAAAGCGCGCAAGAAGACATCATTTTTTAAAGTTGGTGCAGTCACGTCTATCCTTATTCAAGATCATTGATTTTACCCGTCTCTGGGATGGATGGGGGCGGGTTCGCGGCGGAAGGGAGCGGCATCGATTTCGTGCTTGCGCATAAGTGCCCAGAATGCGCGCCGGTGCTTTTGGGCCGCGCGCGCGGCCATGGCGATATTGCCCGAGTGACGCCCCAACGCCGCCGTGATGTAGGCACGTTCGAAGCGCTCGATAATTTGGCTTTTGGCGGTTCGGAACGATACGCGTGAGGTAGCGCAGCGCGACGCCGACGCAATGGCAAACGCTTCGAGCTCCATGCCGCTACGCTCTAGTATGGTGGCGCACAAGGCATCTTGACCGGCCTTTGCAGCGTCGCGCGCTACTGTGCCATAGCCTGCCAGGCCTTCGGACAGTGCACTTGTCCCAAGAACCTGGGCATTATGATAGCGGCGCGTGTCCAGCAGATGTTCGACACGGGCGCGCAGTTCGTCTACGCATAATGGCTCGCGTATGAAGTCGGCCAGCCCAAGAGAATAGAGATCGTTCAGGGCGGCGGCCTTCAGGCCCCGCACCAACGCCATGATGGGTGTGTTGACGACACCGCCGGCCGCCGACATGGTTGTGCGCACCCACGGCAGATTGGATTCGCTGACCGGTATCAGGCAGGCATCGAAACGGCGCAAGCGCATAGACAAGCCGGCAAGCGTATGTGCGGAGTCTGCCCTTGTAATATCAGTGCTGTTGTCGTCGAGCGAATGAATGTACAGCCTGCCGCCCGCATGCAAACCCAGCCATGGCGATATCCAGTCGTCGCTACACGTAGTACGCAGTATGGCGCAATCTAAACGTTCCCTCATGGTGTCCCCCTAAGTTGGTTGGCGAATATCACAAGAGTAGTTAGGCGTAGTGGCAGCAACAATCCGGAGTTCTCTTAATTCGGAAAGTACCTACGCCATATCAGGCCACACGGCAAACAAGAAAAAGGGTGCCCCGCAAAGGGCACCCCTTATGGCAAAACCGACCCCGCGCAGGCGGCCGGCTTGCCCCGATCAGTGCGAACGGCGTGTCTGGCTGAGCTTGCGTGCAGCTGCCGCCTGGGCAGCCAACATGGCAAGTTCGGCTTCGACAACAGCAATGTCGGCCTTATCCTTGGTGTTGCGCAGCGCCTCTTCAGCCTGCTTGCGCGCCTCGAGTGCCTTGGCCTCGTCGAGGTCTTCGGCACGGATGGCGGTATCGGACAACACCGTGACGGCTCCGGGCTGGATTTCGAGTATGCCGCCGGCTACGAAAATGCTGACTTCGGAATCATCGGTCAGGATGACCTTGACGGTTCCGGGCCGAATACGCGAAATAAGCGGCGTGTGGCCGGGCAATATGCCCAGCTCGCCAGACTCGCCAGGCAGCGTCACGAACTTCGCCTCGCCGGCAAAGATCGATTCTTCTGCGCTGACTACGTCAACATGCAAGTTGGCCATGTGCAATCCTTATTGGAGTTTCTTGGCTTTTTCGAAGGCTTCGTCGAT